>CACXBN010000100.1 GCA_902765885.1 uncultured Ruminococcus sp.
CGTATGGGTCTACGGCGACGATAAGGTGTCAAACTTCAACGGCGTGGTTCTGCTTGGAAACAAGGTAAGCCAATACTGTATCAAGGAAAAGAACGGACTGAGATTCACAGACTTCAACCGAACGCTCTCCGACGCGCTCGCGAACGAGTCGATACTGGATATGCAGGGCATTACGGAAGCGGTCAGCAGGTATTATTATTCCAACAACGAGAGCTTCAGCGGGCTTTCCGTCGCTCCCAAGTATCAGGAACGGTTTGAAAGACTGACAAACGAAGCTAAAGAGTATTATGACAACTGAAAGTATGATTTTATGAATATTACGGCAGAAGAAAAACTAATGTACGAAGTAATGAAAGCGATATACGACATTGAGGCAGAGCTTAACAGAAAATCGGATACAAGTGATTCCGAATAGCACCGGCACTACTCAAATATAGGTATGATTTCCTGGGAAAAATGCAAAACATACAACAAAAAATCCATGCAGCTTAGAGTTTGCTACATGGATTTTTATACTTATTATGCTGTCATTCGCAGATCTTACTGTTTTTCGTAAACGTATTCGCAGGACCAGATGTCTTCAGGGTCGCCGTTGAAAATGTCGAGTTTTCCGTTTACAAGAGTTCCGGTATAGTCAAGCTTGATTCCCATGAATGTTTCCTGCATCGTGAATTTTTCACCGTCGAGAGTCCATGTCACGTTAATGTCAAGGTCATCGCGATGATGAATGCCTGTCCCGTCACCTTTCAGTTCGAGTGAGAATACTTCATCTGTGACTTTGGCATCGTCATCGTCACCTACGAATTTGGTGTATATTCCTTTGTATGTGCCTGCCGCCGGATTTGATGCGCCGCCGCATGCTGCCATAAGTGTGCCGATGATGACAAGGCAGATCAGCAGAGATGACAGTCTCATTATGCTCCTCATAATTATCCTCCTAGTAGACAATATTATTTTTGGCATATGTAGAACGAAAAAACAACTCCGTCCGAAAACTATTATATAGTCTCGAATTTCGAATTACAATACTTTATTAAAAAAATTTGAACAAATTAATAAATTTTTGTTTCTTAATTCCGAATCAAAAATATGACTGCGGATTTTTGAGAAAACAAATATGTATATCATTATTAACATTAATTTCATTGTGATAAGCCGCATTTTGGTTTATAATCATACGGAAGGATCACAAGCAAAAGTATTATTAACAAATATAACGAAGCGAGGTAACGCAAATGAAAACAATAAATGTGGTGAATGGTCCCGCAAATGCTGCTGCAATAATACTCGGCTGCATGAGGATGCCGGCGCTTGATGTTGAGGCTGCCGAAAAAATGATCCATACTGCCGTGGAACTGGGAGTCAACTTCTTCGACAATGCTACATGCTATTCGAGAGGAGTGGCAGAGGAAAGATTCGGAGAGGCATTTGACAGATCAGGTATCAGAAGGGAAGACATCATAATACAGACAAAATGCGGACTTTGTTTTGAGAGAAACGAGTTCGACTGGACAAAGGAAAATATACTTGAGAGCACCGATGACAGTCTCAGAAGAATGAAGACTGATTACCTTGATGTTCTGCTTCTTCATCGTCCGGATCTGATCTTTGACCCGGAAGAAGTTGCAGAAGCTTTTGATGTTCTTGAAAGGAGTGGAAAAGTCAGATTCTTCGGCGTGAGCAATGTTCCTGCTATGCAGATGGAACTTCTCAAAAAATATGTGAAACAGCCGCTTGTGTTTAACCAGCTTCAGTTTTCGCTCGAGCAGTCGCAGCTCATAGATCAGGCATTGTTTTTAAATAACAAGAAATCAGATATGTCACTTGACCGTGACAACGGTACTCTTGATTACTGCCGCCTTAATGACATCACGGTTCAGGCGTGGTCTCCGCTTCAGTCAGGTTTCTTTGACGGCTGCTTCATAGACGATCCAGATTATCCAGAGCTCAACAAGGCACTGGAAGAGATCGGTGAAAAGTATGGTGTATCCAAGTCTGCCGTGGCTATAGCATGGATCCTCCGCCATCCTGCAAAGATGCAGGCAATCGTCGGAACGATGAATCCGGTTCATCTGAAAGAAATATGCGATGCGGCGAAATTCGATCTCACACATAATGAGTGGTATCACCTGTACCTTGCATCGGGAAAAACGCTTCCCTGATCGTGCAAAAGTTTGATTATGATAGATAGAAAGGAAGAAGCCATGAAAGAAGCATACGATAACCTGCTGACACGAAGATCATGCAGGGCATACAGAAATGAACAGATCAGTGACAGAGAACTTGAGATGATACTTGAGGCAGGGAAATATGCTCCCACTGCCATGGGAAGACAGTCACCGCTTATTGTAGCGGTGAAAACTCCGGAAACCGTCGATAAGATTGAAAAGCTCAACAGCGCCGTTCTCGGGAATCCTGATGGGCATCCGTTCTACGGAGCACCTGCAGTTGTCGTAGTTTTTGCAGCCCCGTCACCTACGGGAGCATCAGACGCCAATCTGGTCATCGGGAATATGCTCAACGCAGCAAATGCCATAGGAGTAGATTCCTGCTATATCTGGAGAGCAAAGGAGGTCTTTGATAGTGAGGAGGGAAGGATATTGAAATCCGAATGGGGTATTCCCGATGATTATTCCGGAGCCGGAAATGTGATTCTTGGATATGGGAAACCGGAAGGAAAGAGGGAACCCATTCCGAGAAAAGAAGGATATGCAATTATAGTGTAAAGTGAAGCCTAATGTCCTGAAATAACAAAAGAGACCGCTAATGCAGAGTGTTCTTAAGGACAGTTGCTAAGGCAAGAACAACCGAGCATTCGCAAGGCAAGAA
>CACXBN010000101.1 GCA_902765885.1 uncultured Ruminococcus sp.
CAAGGAATCAGAAGGCGGCATCAAATATGATGATCCGACAATTAATGTTGACTGGGGTTCTTTATTGAACGGCATTGAACCGGTTTTGTCGGAAAAGGATAAGAATGCGCCTTCTTTGAATGAATGCAATGCGAATTTTATATTGGGAGAAAACTGTTGATATGAAAATACTTGTCACCGGGGCTGCCGGATTCATCGGTTCCAACTTTGTATATTATGAATTAGATAAGCATCCTGAAGATCAGATCGTCGCTTTAGACCTTCTTACTTATGCAGGAAACTTAAAGAATCTTGATGGCTGCAAGGATAATCCAAACTTCAAATTCGTGAAGATGGATATCCGTGACAGGGAAAACATTAATAAGCTCTTTGAAGAAGAGAAGTTTGATATTGTTGTCAATTTCGCAGCAGAATCTCACGTTGATAGAAGCATTGAAGATCCGGAAGTCTTTTTAAGAACCAATATCATTGGTACCGAAGTATTGATGGATGCCTCCTTGAAATACGTCATCAAAAGATATCATCAGGTATCAACCGATGAAGTCTACGGCGATCTTCCGCTGGAGGCGGTTGATTCTTTCTTTACGGAAAGTACACCATTGCATACCAGTTCTCCATATTCTGCTTCTAAAGCGAGTGCGGATTTGCTTGTCATGGCGTATCACAGAACTTTTGGTCTGAATATGACGATCACCAGATGTTCCAATAACTATGGCCCATATCAGTTCCCGGAGAAGCTGATTCCTTTGATGATCAATAATGCCAGACATGATAAGTCTTTGCCTGTCTATGGTGAAGGTTTGAATGTCAGAGACTGGTTGCATGTCTATGACCATTGTGCCGGTATTGATTTGGTCATGAGAAACGGCAGAAATGGAGAGGTCTATAATATTGGCGGTCACAATGAACGTCACAACATTGATGTTGTTAAGACGATTTTAAAAGAACTTGGCAAACCTGAATCTTTGATCACTTATGTCACAGACAGAAAGGGCCATGATTTGCGTTATGCCATTGATCCGACCAAGATTGAAACTGAGCTTGGCTGGAAGCCGAAATATAATTTTGAATCTGGTATCAAGGAGACGATAAAGTGGTATATGGATCACCAGGAATGGATGGATGATGTCACTTCCGGTGATTATATGAAGTATTATGAAGAGATGTATTCTAAAAAGTAAACTATGAAAGTATTGGTAACAGGCGCAAATGGCCAATTAGGTCATGATGTAGTTAATGAATTAAGAAAAAGAGGACATGAGGCTATTACGACGGATATTGCCGGCGAGATGGACTATCTTTTGGATATCACTAAAGACGATGCTGTTGATTCAATAAAAAAGATAGATCCGGAAGCGATCATACATTGTGCGGCCTGGACAGCTGTTGATGCAGCAGAAGACGAGGAAAACAGGGAAAGAGTCTATGCAATCAATGTTGTTGGAACAGAAAACGTGGCAAAAGCTGCCAAATATCTTGATTGCAAACTTCTGTATCTCAGTACGGATTATGTGTTTGATGGACAAGGTGAACTGCCTTGGAAACCCGATGATAAGTCGTATGCACCATTATGCTATTACGGTGAGACGAAATTGATGGGTGAAAAGGCTGTTGCAAATCTTGAAAAGTTTTTTATCGTCAGGATTGCCTGGGTCTTTGGATTAAACGGAAAGAATTTCATCAAGACAATGATCGATGTCGGCAAAAAGCATGATGTAGTCAGGGTTGTTAATGACCAGATCGGAACACCAACTTATACTTATGATCTTTCCAGATTGCTGGTAGATATGATTGAAACAGAGGAATACGGTTATTATCACGCTACCAATGAAGGCGGTTATATTTCCTGGTATGATTTTTGTGAAGAAATCTACAGACAGACCGGTATAAAGACTAAAGTTGTTCCTGTTACCACACTGGAATATGGCTTAAGTAAGGCTAAAAGACCATTTAATTCCAGATTGGATAAATCTAAACTTGATGAAAAAGGGTTTAAAAGACTTCCGGAATGGAAGGATGCCCTCCATAGGTATCTGTTGGAAATCAATTATGGGGAGTAATTTGTCTTATTACA
This sequence comes from uncultured Ruminococcus sp., assembly GCA_902765885.1. Taxonomy (GTDB): domain Bacteria; phylum Bacillota; class Clostridia; order Oscillospirales; family CAG-272; genus UMGS1696. Next base: position 2,075 of record CACXBN010000101.1, read on the forward strand.
AATGGTTCGGTAAAATTGTATCAATTCTGATTGATACGTTTTTTATACTTGCAGTTTTATCTTCGCTCTTTGTTTTGACCAGCTTCGTTTCATCATCTTTGAGATATCTGCTTTTTGGCAGTGTTTTTTTAGTTTATATATTGATTATTCATTTCTTTAAAGAGAAAATCCAAATATTGATTCGCAATCTGATTGAAAAATTACGATCGCTAAGCATGCGTCAGATGTTTATCATTATTGTTTCTGTTTCTTTGATAACAAAAATCATTTATTCTTTTTTGTTTAGTTTTGACTCAACACAAAGCGGCGATATCGGTATCTATAATGAGA
>CACXBN010000102.1 GCA_902765885.1 uncultured Ruminococcus sp.
CTCGAAGTGATGTGTATATCCTTCGGTTTCAACGCCTACGACTTTTGCGACTCTGTTGATGAGAGCTGCTATCTGAGCTCTCTTGAGGGTTCCGTCAGGTGAGAACTTCGATGAACTTGTACCGTTGATGATGCCGAGAGCATTTGCAGCATAGACATTGGCATCATTTGTGTCTTCAAACTTGCCTTCTTCTATCGTTGCTCCCTTTTCGGCGATTATAGCGTCAACTGTCTTTCCGGTTGCCTTTTCAAGGAGCCTGATGAACATTTCGGAAACCTGTCCGCGGGTGATCGGGGAAGTCCAGTTTTTCTGAATGTATTCCGGAACGAGTCCTTCATTTATAGCTGCTTCAACTTCTGTTTTTGCCCAGTCGGAAACTCCGCTGAGATCTGCTGCAGGCTGAGGTTGTGAGTCTTCAGGAGTGGTGTCCTGAGGCTGTGCCGATGCTCCTTCACTGGTGAGAACTATAGTGTTGAGCGTTTCTACTTTGGTATCATCGAAATATTTACCCCAAACGAGCCATCCTGCATATGCATGGCTTTCAAATGTTCCAACGGATGATATTCTAAGAACGGCGGTAGCAAGCTCAACTCCATTAAGATCCATTTTCTTCGGATTGAGTCCAATGTTAGTGAGCGGAATTGCGATAGTGCACTGAAGAACGCCTTCGGTATCCGTGTTGATATGAACATCGCATTCGGAAGCAGCATTAAAGCTTGATCTGGATTGAGTTGTTACAGAATAGTCATCCATATCAAGTGTCCAATAGAAGTCACATGTTGCTGAATTGAGGTTGTAGTAAAGACCTCCTTCAGGTTCGCCTGCAGTAAGGTTATATGTCTTTTTCTGACGTCCTTCGGTAGCTCCCTGAACAGCATCCAGCGGCTGAATCCACATTTGAACGCCGTCGCCTTCCCAGCCGACGGTAGTTCCGCAGAAAACATCATCCTGTGTCTTGAGAGCAAAGTACAGGTTTTTGTCATCCCAGAGATAATAAAGCTCTACATCGTAATCTTCGGGTTCAAAAGCATTTCCTGACTGGACATATCTTGAATATTCTCCGCCCGGAGTCTGTGTGATTGCCAGGTTTGTAGGAGTCCAGTAATGGAAGAGTTCGGTATTTGGTGATTGTGAATTGATTGTGATTGCAGGCTCTCCCCATGAAGCATCTACTTCATTGAGATTCGGAGCTGCATCGGTCTTCTGTGCGTATACGACAGTTCCCATTGCCGCGTTAGCTGCAACAGCAAAAAGTACAAGCATCAGAGAAGCAAGAATGATTGCAAAAAGCTTTTTCATGATTTTCTCCTTCATGTATTGTGTGATATGTAAAAAAGAATGACTGTTTCATAAAACAATCGATTTTCACTGTATGTTATGATACCATAAAACCCACACGATTTAAATACTTTTTTGACTATAATGATGAAAAAACAATAGTTGACCTATAGAAAAAAGAGTAAAAAAGTCAAAGTGCACAAATCACATATGTGATTTTTGTGAATAATGACAGCGGAAATCGATGGTGTCAATACAAGAAAAAATCTTGTTGTAACATCGTGAAGTCTTTTCTGAAACAGTTTTGATTCTTTTTTGTTTACGAAAAATCAACTGCGCATATGCCTTGTGAATGGTAAATATAATGGGTGCAAAAAGTCTCTGATAATCACCGTAAATCTTTACAAATTGCAATGAGTGTGATATCATTTACTCAACTACTAAATAGTAAATTAAGGAGCAGAAAAAAGTGAAAAAATATGCTATTGTAGGGACGGGAAACCGCGGAATTCTTTCATATGCAGTACCGATGGCAGAAGAATACAGGGATTGTGTCCAGATAGTCGGAGCCTGCGATATAAACAGGAAAAGAGCGGAGCTTGTGAGCGAGTTTACTCATCTTGATATCCCTGCTTATACTGATTTTGATCTCATGCTTAAGGAAACACAGCCGGATGTTGTGATAGTTACAACAAAGGACTGCGCTCATGCTGAATATATCATCAAAGCACTCGAATTCGGATGTGACGTCATATCCGAAAAGCCGATGACAACAACAGATGAGATGTGTGCCCGGATAATCGAGGCAGAGCGCAGAACCGGGCATAAAGTCACTGTTACCTTCAACTGCAGATTCTTCCCGTTTTATGTGAGAATAAAGGAACTTCTGAACGAGGGACACATAGGCAAGGTGCTTTCAGTCCATTTCGAATGGATGCTTGACTGTGTTCACGGCGCTGACTATTTCAGACGCTGGCACAGAAGACGTGAAAATTCAGGTTCACTCATAATCCATAAGGCAACACATCATTTTGATTTAGTAAACTGGTTCCTCGAAGAAGAGCCGGTCAAGGTCAATGCGTTCGGAACACGCAGATTCTACGGTCCGACCAGAGAAGAGAGATCAGACAGATGCCTGACATGCCCTTATAAAAACAAATGCGAATTTTACGTTGATATAAATAAAGTTGAAAACGGCATGCAAAAGAGACTGTATCTTGATTGTGAAGATCAGGATGGTTATATCCGTGATATGTGCGTTTTTTCACCCGAGATAGACATCGAGGATTCCGTAAGTGTCAATGTAAAGTATTCCGGCGGTGCTATCCTCAGCTATTCTCTTACAGCGCACTCACCATATGAATGTATGAAGATAGTGTTTAACGGGACAGGAGGAAGGCTTGAAGCAGATACCGCTTTTGGACGCGAAAACATTAAGATTTACAACAGGCTTGGCGAGGAGTTCAATTACAACCATTACAACAAAAAACCAATGCCGGGCGGTCACGGCGGATCCGATACAGCACTGAGAAACAACCTGTTCCGCGGATATGACTCTGATCCGCTTCACCAGATGGCAGACACAAGAGCGGGCTCCATGTCAATAGGCATAGGCATCGCCGCAAATAAATCAATGGCGGAAGACAGAGCAGTATACCTTTCGGAATTCCTCGGAAAATACTTTGGCGAAAACTGATAATCCAGAGGCGTTTTATGGAACCTATTATTTTTTATTCAGGTAATACCGTTGTCCGTCCGGGAAATGCGGTTGTCATTAGAGGAGAATATCTTGATGAAATCAGGGAGATAACCGTATCCGATGGAAAGTCCGCGGAAAAGGCGGAAATTCTTCAGGGAAACAGACAGTCGTTCAAGTTTATCATTCCAAACAATCTGCAGGAAGGCGTTTTCACTTTGAAAATGAAAACAGCAGACGGGGAATATGAAAGAAAGCTGAACATTCCGGTTGTCAGATGGGTTCAAGGGGATGAAGGTAAGGCTGCAACACCAGGCGGATGGATTAGAATAAATGGAGAATGTCTAAGAATCAATTCAAAGAGAAATCCGTATTTCACACTGAAATCGGAAGGTAAGAGAATAAGGATCAAACCTGAAAAGATATATGACGACTACTCTATAGGCTTTTTACTTCCAAAACTTGATGTCGGAGAATACAAAGCAGAGTTTTCAAACGGATATTCCACAGTCAGAAATCTTCACATCATTATAGCCCCGTCTCCGGAAGAATCCTGGAGAAAGAAAGTGTATAATGTGGTCGAAGAGGGAATAGCTACTGACCAGGTAACCGATGTTACCGATTTTATCCGGGACCTACTTAAAAAAGTAGACAGGGAAGGTGGCGGAGTCGTTTATTTTCCCAGAGGAAGATATCACGTTACCGGAACATTTGATATTCCATCCGGTACCGTGATTCGCGGAGACGGATACAAAAAAACGCAGATATTCTGGACAGATGTGTGGAATGAACAGAAAGAAATTCCAGAAGGTGGAACTCACTGGAGCCCCACACGCACACCGGATGGTATGCTCAAAGGAAAAGGCAATTTTGCAATAGAAGATATCGATTTTGCAGCATCCAGAATTGGCAGTTTCATTATAGCAGGTGATGAGGATCATCCTGCTGACAATGTAAGAATAGATAATACGCGAATTTACGCCAATGCTTTTTCAGGTTGGTATCTGCATTCCAGATACGGAGCAAAATTTCACAGAGCCAGAAGTGAGGTCCTACTTGAAACTATGATGTGCAGGACCGATATGATCTCTATATGCGGTGAGAACATAAAAATAAGGGGATGTGATTTTCAGTGGTCTGCAAGACCTTTTGCATTCCGTGGCGGACTCAAGTATCTGCTTATGCAAAATAATAAATTTGGCGGACAGGCAGCAATAGATGACTGGATGCCACTCGGCAGGCTTGAGAATTCCATTGTTGAAGATTGTGAAGTTCATGAATGGATCAGTGGCTGCAGCGGTACGAATATATATTATGCGAGGGTGAAAATCCAGGACGTTATTGACAATGACAGGGAATCATTTACGACTGACATCTCATATGGAACTCCGTATCACGGGCCTATGTATAGAATCAAGGGAAATTCGTTTACATTTCCAAAAGAAGCTGACTTTTCAAGAGTGAGTGCGGGAAAGACTCTTGTGATTTTATCCGGAAAAGGCGCCGGACAGTACAGACGCATAAAATCCGTGAGAGGCAGAACAGTTGTAGTAGACAAGCCATTTGAGGTCCAGCCGGACATGGAATCTCATTTAACGGTCAATGATATGTTTACAAACTGGTATTTTGTAAACAATTCGATTACAAACGGTGGATCCCTGCAGCTTTATACCGCTCAGTGTAATACTGTCGTCGATGGAACGAAATTCACCCATTCCGCAAGCATTAAATCCTGGGGACAGGAAGTGTATGATACGATATCCTGCCAGTGGTATATTTCATTTGTCAACAACAGGCTGTCCGACTGCAATTATTATCACTATGCAGGGTGGTATATGAAGCCTGAGCTTCCAGGTGCATCGTTCCTTTGCTGTTTTGGAGAAGGTGATGACACAACAAATATTGCCATGACCATCCGCAACAATTCACTTGAATACAACGGAACAATCAACATGAGGGGCGGAGTCAATGACCGCGGCATCGAGGATCTTGTGATTGATTCCAACAGATGTGAAGACGCAAGATGTGCTATTTATCTCGAAGGCAAGGGAGACAGGATTTTTATAAGTAACAATGAATTTGTTTCCTGCGACAGGGATATCGAATTTACAGATGAAAGCACCAGAAATAAATCACTTATTATAAATAAATAGGAGAAAGACATGAAAATCTACATAAGCAAAAATGCTGAAGAACTCGGAAAGAAAGCTGCAAGATTTGTGGCTGACAAAATCAATGAGGCTATAAAAGATCACGGATATGCAAGAATAGTCCTTTCCACCGGCGCCTCCCAACTTACCACAATCGATCCTCTCGTAACCATGGATGTTGACTGGTCAAAGGTTGAAATGTTCCACCTCGACGAGTATGTTGATCTTCCAGAAACACACATTGCTAGTTTCAGAAAGTACCTCAAAGAGAGATTTATAAACAAGATAAATCTTAAGGCAGCTCACCTGGTTGACGGAACTCCTGAAGGAATCGCAACTCTGACAAAGGAACTCCGTTCAGCTCCCATAGACATAGGACTTATCGGAATCGGGGAAAATGCTCACATAGCATTTAATGATCCGCCGGCAGATTTTGATACAAAGGAAGCATATATAATAGTAAATCTCAACGATACTTGCAAAAAGCAGCAAGTACGCGAGGGATGGTTTGCGACAGTTGACGATGTTCCGAAACAGGCTGTTTCAATGACTGTATATCAGATACTTAAATGCAAATCTATCGTGTCTATAGTTCCTTACGGAGTAAAAGCCGATGCAGTTGCAAAGACTCTCCACAACGAAGTTACAAATGAGATTCCGGCTACAATAATGAAGGGACATGATGACTTCACTTTGTTTGTAGACGAAGATTCCTATTCCAAAGTTGATGTATCGAAAATCGTTACCGTAAACAACAAAAGCATCACCATAATCCCAGAAGATTAATGATATGAAAAGATTCGTTCTGCATGATGCATCTGTGATTTTTCCATATTCGATATCAGAGCATACTTCCGTCATTGTCGAAGACGGGATTATAGCGGATATTTGTCCTTCGGATAATGTAGATGCAAATGAAGAGATTATAAACTGTACGGGTTTGTATCTTTCTCCGGGATTTGTAGACATTCACGTTCACGGTGGAGGAGGATATGACTTCATGGATGGAACGGAAGAGGCAATACGCGGCGCGATAAATGCTCATATGAAGCACGGAACAACCACCATTGTTCCGACCACGCTCACTGCAGATGACTATGACCTCGCTTCCATGTTCGATGCCATGAGGGACATATGTCTGTCTGAAAAAGATGCACAGACCATTCCGTATATACCAGGCGTTCACCTTGAGGGACCGTATATTTCTCCCGAAATGGCCGGAGCCCAGGACCCGAAATATATAAGAAAACCTACCGAGGATGATTGGCTCAGAATATTCATGATGAGTCACGGACTTATTAAGATATGGACTGTTGCGCCGGAGCTCAGAGGAGCAATTTCGCTGTGTAAAAGACTGCGTAAAGAGGGTGTTGTGTTTTCTGCCGGTCACAGCAGTGCAAAATATTCGGATGTTCTCTCAGCCATAAAAGCCGGATATTCCATGGCCACACATCTTTACAGCAGCATGTCCACTATAACCAGAGAAAACGGATACAGAGTCCCGGGACTTCTGGAAGCGGCACTGCTTCATGATGAAATAACCACAGAGATCATAGCAGACGGGAAACATTTACCCGCACCGCTACTTAAGCTGGTTGTGAAAACAAAAGGGGTAGATAAAATCGTTCTTGTGACTGATGCCATGAGGGGAGCCGGAATGCCCGACGGAGAATACATGCTTGGCAGCCTTAAAGGCGGGCAGCTTGTTAAAGTATTCGATGGAATAGCTCACATGCCGGATGGTATTTCCTTTGCAGGGAGTGTCGCAACATGTGACAGACTGGTAAGGGTGATGTTAAATGATGCAGAAGTTCAGCTAAGTGATGCAGTAAGGATGATGACTCTGAATCCTTCCAGAGAACTTGGAATCGACAAACGCAAAGGCTCGGTTGAAAAGGGCAAGGATGCAGATATCGTCCTGTTTGACGATAATATAGAAATAAAAAAAGTTTTCCTCAGGGGAAAACAGTCATACGATATAGAGTTTTAAATACAGCTCCAGAAAGAGCATATGATGCTTTTTCTGGAGCATATTTTTTACAGCGAACCTTTGAATCCTTTTCCGATGATTTCACTGCTTGTCGTGATGGTGATGAAGGAATCGGGATCTATCTCTTTTGCAGTCTTCTGAAGTTTTATGGCTTCAAGAGGTCTGCAGACAGTATATATTACCCATTTTTCAGAATGCGAATATGCTCCATGCCCTTCAACTATAGTGGAGGAATGATGCATGTTTTGCATTATGTATTTGTTGATTTCATCAGGCTTCGATGTAACTATCATAAAGCATTTGCATGTATCGAATGACTGAATGAGTCCGTCAACCAAAAACGCTTTAATGAGCAGTCCCAGAACAGAAAACAAACCGGTTCTGACATCAAATACCATGAAAGCACTTGCGGCAATCAAGCAGTCTACGCACAGAAGTGCAGTACCCACATTTATTCCAAAGTGTTTCTTTATGATCAGAGCTATAATATCAGTGCCTCCGCTGGATCCGTTCCGGTAGAATATAAGTGCGGATCCGACCGAGGTAAGAAGCATTGCATAAATTAGTTCAAGAAGTGGCTGATCTGTAAGAGGCGATGTCATGGGAATAAGCCATTCAAGAATTTGAGTTGCAGCAGAGAAGAGAATGGTACAGAAAACAGTTCGGATTCCGACGCCTTTTCCAAGTGTAATAAATCCTATAATCAGCAGCGCTACGTTAAATATTGTAATCCATGTTGCAGGGGAAATTACAGAAATGCTTCCCAGAAGTGTTGCAGCTCCGCTGACTCCGCCTGTTGAGAAACCATTTGGGATTTTAAAAAAATATACTCCCGCTGACATTAGGAGAGATCCTAGAAACATCACGAGGTAGTCTGATATATATTTTTTTGTTTTCATGGTAATCCTGTTTAATGCTGAATTATATCTGATATGTGGCTTGACTTTCTTTTATTATATCATTAATTATACTGAAAAGCATCTATTTAGGACAAATTGTGATTATTAAACTTCTGTCACTGAAACCAATTAGAGAACGGCTTAAAAAATATTGTGCGTTGTATTCAGTCATCAAATAGAGAACAGAAAAATATTTTTTTGATTCCGGAAGTTCCACTTCCTATACAATTAAGAAAAAAATATAGTGAATGAGGTGTATTTATGCTTTTTTAAGCAATAAATGCATTTTTTGCTTTTTTCTATAATAATGCTTTTTTAATACGGAAGTGTCACTTCCTTTTTTATTATTCCGTCTTCCAATATAATCAGGGCGATGTGAAACGAAGAATTGCCCAATAGCATTGGTAGAAGTAGTTTATTCGGTGAGCTGCCGGGATAATTCAAACTACGGTATATTTTAATAAGAAGTCAAAAAATTCGTATCACATGTTTTACATATAAAAAGAAGGGAGGAAAAATGGACTGACGGAAGAATCGATAAGAGAATCAAATGAAGTTCATAATAAAATCCTGTAAATGAACGAAACACTTGTCATTCTAGCAACAGAACTCAAACACACCAACGAACACTTGTCAAGACATGAAGAACGGATAAGTGATATGGAAAAGCGGACAGTGACGCGCATGCCAGCGATAATCTCGGCTCTCGCCGGCGGAGAAGGCAATTGGTTTTCACTGCGATAGACAATTCTGTTAGACGGATACTGAAATGAACTGTCCGTTTCTATATTCATCGTGA
>CACXBN010000103.1 GCA_902765885.1 uncultured Ruminococcus sp.
CGCTGCCACTTTTTCGGCAACGGCTTCAAGCGTTTTCTTAAAACCGTCCGCCTTCACACCCGGCACATCATTCACGGCCATCTCCGATCTGTCGGAAATTGCCAGTCCGGTTCTGACGTCTCCGTAATCAATACTGAGAATTACCATCGTGCTCCTTAAAATCTCTCCGTTCAGACAGGCGTCTTCTTCTCCCTTATATAAGAGAGTACGTCTTTTCTCGTCGGGATCGACGTGTATGCTCCCGGTTTCATGACCGACAGCGCTGCAGCGCATGTCGCGTATTTTACAGCCGAAACTATGTTTCCGTTCTGCAGATACACATAAGACATGACTGCGGAGAACACATCCCCCGCCCCCGTGGTGTCGACCGCTTCAACATCCTCTGCCGGTATTATAAAATACTCGCGTCCGTCGTAAATGAACGATCCGCGCTCACCGAGCTTGATGACGATGTATTTCGCGTCCACCATTGCCGAGAGTCTGATGGCCGCCCTCAGGCAGCTCTCCTCGTTCGTGGGGTTGATTCCCGTAAAGACTCTTGTCTCAACTTCATTCGGAGAAAATATCTCGACTCTTCCGAGCCGTCCGAGCGGAAAATCCATTCTCGCAGGTCCCGCGTCGATAAACACGGGGATGTCTGCCTTGTCCGCTCTGTGCGATGCCTCAAGGATCACTTCATCCGGTATCTCCATCTGCAGAAAGACTGCATCCGGATAACTGTTGAATGCTTCCTCGACATCATCCGCCGAAAAGGTGCTGTTAGCTCCCGGATAGACCACTATGCGGTTCCTGCCGTTGTCTTCTATAAGAATGGAAGCGAGCCCCGTCACCGCGTTCTCGGTCCTCACCGCGTACCTCGTATCGATGCCTTCCTTATTGTAAACATTCAGAAGTCTCTTCGCGTTGCTGTCGTCTCCGAGCTTGCACGCGAACACGGTATCGGCGCCGAAGCGTGAAAATGCAACCGCGCTGTTTCCTCCCTTGCCGCCGGGGACATAGGAATAATCCAGAGTATCTTCGACAATGGTCTCCCCCGAGTAGGGTACCCTGCGCATACGCTGAACAAAGTCAATGTTTGCGCTTGAAATGACCAAAATACGCTGGCTCTTCATAATATCCTCCATGACAAGTGATATTAAGGCAGTATTGCAATTCAGACCTTTTCACGAATATCATTGTATCACAACAAAAAATTTTTTTCAACCGATGGATACTTTTTTGAATTTTCCTCCCGACAAATCCCTACAAAAATCAAGATATGGTATTGATATTTCGGGTTTGAGACTATATACATTTGTGCAATATTACAGATATGTTACACCCGTTTGCGCAACTTTTGATACCGGATATACGGCTTTCGGAATCCGTAAAAAAATTCTACTTTTGTAATGATTCAAAACTTGAATATTTCGCCTCAAAACTCTTTCGGCTTGATTTTTTCTACATTAATAAATATATACAGACATTTGTCGTCACTGCCTTCCGCCCTTTTTGTGCTCATCCTCATATATATTATCCCGATCCCCTGCGGCATCACCAAGTCAGCGTACGGACAGGATGGTTCCCCTTCCCCCGTTTAAATGATGCGACTCCCTGCGGACTGTGAATGATCCTCTCATCGTCAAAATTAAACTTTAAAGTTTAAAAATCCGGCATCATCTTGACAGAAACCGAATCGGAAATATTTCAGGCTATACCGCCCGGGCATAAGCCCGGGCAGCCGCCTGAGATACCGCCTGGGCATCACCGCTTTAGCTTATGTAAAGACTTCTGCGCGCAAAAAAGATACCGGGACCACAAAAAAGTCTCGGTATCTCTGTTTATTTATTTGATATCAGAACCCTGCAGGATAAGTTTGCTTTACGTTATCCCTGCGTTCAGTCCTTTTTCAGCATCATCGTGCCGTCACCGAATTTCATAAGTCCGTCTTCGAACACGAGTTCGTCCCAGCTGGAAAGTTTCTCACCGAATGTTTCTCTTTGCTCCTTCGTGTCATAATAATACTTGCCGTCTACGCATTTCCATTCGTTTTTCTGCAGACATGCGTATCCGTCGCGAACTGCAAAGATTCCGCCGCTTTCTATCTCTTCCTTCAGCATGTCTTCCGTCACTCCATCGGGCAGTTTCATCCACTGCTCGACCATATGATCAGGTGTGAATATCACCTTGGTGTTAAATGACCTTAAGAAACTGTCGTCAGCCTCTTCTCCGGCTTTGACCTTGCGTTCTATATCCGCTCTGACTTCCTCTTCCGTGAAAAGGTCGAATTCATCGTTGATATATGCAAAAGCCTTTGCAACCGAGTATGTTCCCACGATCTCATCTCCGGCTTCCCCTTCGATGTCTCCTATATCCTTGGGTTCGGTAACGACTCCGTCCGACTCCTTCTTCAGCGCTATCGCAAGGAATCCGAGAGAGAATACGAGATATGTCCCGTCTGCAACATTCAGTTTTTCAACGGAATCACGGAACGTTCCTTCAGGGATCGGGAAAAATTCACCGACATCATACCTGTATTCGAACATATCCGTCTGTTCCCATGTGCTGTCAAATGTTTTTCCTTTTGAAGTGTCGCAGAGTGTGACTTTGCCGTCTTCGTAAAAGTCGAAGGTCAGAGATGTGAAATCCGAACCGTCATCGCTTTTGAATTCCGATGCCGGGATGTGGGCAAGGTCATTCGAAAAAGCGTTTACGATATAATCGACGCGCCACTTGCCAACGATGAACTTCTTGCCTCTCAAAATATCTCTTTCGTCAAGTTCCATGATCATTCCTCCTGATTCTGTGAATGCGTTTTTTGTGTTATCATAGTGTCTGAAATGCCTTCTTAAGCTGATTTTATCATCTCGAAAACATCATGTCAATAAGCACATGTCCCGCACCGAAAAATGTACCGCACATCGCCGTCCTGTTTCAGGGAAAGCCACGGCCCGCTTTTTTCGAAAGACAAATACGGGATGCCGAAAACGACAGCGGATCCCTTAAACAAAGCTGGCCGATCCACCCATTGATGGACCGGCCCTCAGCTTTTTATTCCTTTTTTCCGCCTGCCGCGTGACCTTCACGCTAAACAGTCGGCGTTTTTTGAAAATCGGTTTGTTCTTTTAAGAATCGATCCTCAGTTTACTTTTCCTATGGTTGCAAACTGATCGGGTGTGACTATTCCGACGCCTGCCCCGAGTGCAAGATTTATGGCATCCTCGACTGTATAGTTGTCGCGTCTGCTGTTGTATATCGTTATCTTGCCGTTGGTATCGATGTCGATGGTCTCACTGCTGAATTTTTCAACTCCCGGCTCTATGTTGTACGGCCTTACGCCCCAGTTCGAGAAATTGCGTCCGAACTTATTGTACATGATATAGTTGTCGTGACATTCATTCTTTGAAGGAGCACACCAC
>CACXBN010000104.1 GCA_902765885.1 uncultured Ruminococcus sp.
ACGGCAATATAATGGCTTCAAGAAGCTATTTCGACTATTATCATGCCGCAGTTTCGGCAGGAGAAAAGCTGTTCATTCTGACACCGACACCAGGTGAAGGCAGCCTTTCCGACGGAGCTCAGAGAATACGGAAAATACTCTTCGAACTCGGCAGGGAATCATACAGCCAGTTTAATGAACTGCCGCTGGAAGAAGTTGTTTTCAGCGAAGCAGGAGCCGAATATCAGCTTTCCAGAAGATCTGATGCACAAGAAGTGGAAATACTGAAGAAAATCTGCTCGGAAAGAGGTCGAAAGTCTGGCAATTCTTCGGTGCCGTTAAAGGCAACGGGAGATATGTCCGGGAAAACAGAGAGCAGAAAGATGACGCTTTCCAATACGATGATCAACACTTTCGTTAAGTGTAAATTCAATTATGCCTGCCAGTACAAGCTGGGACTTAAACCTGAACCTGACAATAAATTCAACAGTGCAATGATAGGAACATTTATCCATCACGTTCTTGAGAAATTCTTTATGCACATCAAAAACGAGAATATCAAGTTCAGCTCTCTGACATCAGGTGAGATAGACAGGCTTGCCGCGGGAATAATCGATGCATATCTGGCGGAGCTTGCGGAAAACTCCGGGGTCAGCAGGGAAAACAACGGAAGGATCACATATCTTTTCACAAAACTTCAGAGATATGTTCCGGCTTTTCTGAAGAGTCTCGTTGAAGAACTCGTCAACGGGAAATTTATCCCGGTTGCGTTTGAAACTCCTGTCGGAAGCGGGTATGAATCGATAAAATATATGCTTGAAGATGAAACCGAAGTAACTCTCAAGGGTATTATCGACAGGGTTGACGTTTTCACGGACAGCGACGGAAGACAGTACTTCAGAATTATAGACTATAAAACGGGCAGTTCGATAAAGAAAATGGATCTCGAGCATATCAAAAAAGGACTGAACATGCAGCTCCTTATATATATGTTTACCATACAAAAATTCGGTCTGCCGAAAAAAACCGGCCTCAGAGAAGCAGAACCGCCGGTTCCTGCCGGTGCAGAATATATTATTCTCAATCCGCGGGCCGAGGTGAGAAGCAGCTCTGATACCGATACCGAATCAGTTGTGAAAAACAGCACAAAGAGAGTCGGGCTTTATCTCGACAGTGATGATGTCCTTGATGCCTTTGACGGAAGCGAAGAGGGCAGATATCGCCCGAAACCCGGAAAAGAAAACATCATGAATACACTTGAGCAGATGGGACAGCTGTATGACGACATGGAAAAAGTCGTATGCGGTATTTCCAAGGCAATGAAAGAGGGAAGAGCAGAAGCGGACCCGATGATTATCGGAGATGCAAACCCCTGCGCTTACTGTACAAACAGATTTGTTTGCAGATCCGCAAAAACCGGAGGCATGAGACATGGAAGTTAAATACACACCCGCCCAGCGTGCAGCGGTCAAATGGGAAGGAAATGATCTTCTTCTGTCGGCAGCCGCCGGCAGCGGAAAAACGGCGACACTTTCCGGAAGGATAATTGAACTGGTAAAGACCGGTGAGGCAGAGCTGAATGAGATGCTTATCGTGACATTCACAAGAGCTGCAGCTGCCGAAATGAGAACTAGAATAGCGGGTCTGCTTGCAAAAGAAACTCAGAATTCGGAAAACAGTCCTGAAGTGCAGAGCCGTATTTCAAGAGCTTTGACTCAGATATCTTTTGCGGATATTTCTACCATCCACTCATTTTTATCAAGAAGTCTCAAGCCTTACTTTATAAAGGCAGGTTATCCGAATGATTTGAGGATAGCGGATGAGAGTACGGTAAACGATCTGAAAAAAGCTTCGATGAAGGCCCTGGTTGATGAATGGTTTTCGAAAAATGATGAAAAGTTCGTTTTTCTTGCTGATGCTCTGAGTAATGTCAAGGATTCGGAGTCCATCGACAGTACACTCCTGTCATTGTACGGAGAAATGAATGAAAACGGAATCGATCCGTCTTTTTTAAAACGGGAATCCGATGAGCTGAACTCTTTTGAAAGTATGGACGACTTGTATTTCTCACAATTCGGAAATATAGCCAGGAGGGTTATTGAAACCACTGCTGACCACTATCAGAAGATCATCGGAAACATACGTGATGAAATGGTATGCGATCCGAAAATACTTGATTTTTACAGCGAGGCAGATTTTGTCGTTAACAGGCTCAGCGATCTGAAGAGAAATGTTTCGGAAGGAAAATTTGGGTACGCAGAGACAAAAACGGCAATTGAATCTC
>CACXBN010000105.1 GCA_902765885.1 uncultured Ruminococcus sp.
AGTGGAGTGATGTTCTTAACATATCTAACATGCCTGATATTCTTGCAACATTATTTAATGTGGGTGTACATGCAAAAGCACCAAATACCCATCCAACTGCTAATAATTTCGGTAAATCCGTGGCTTTTATTTATGATTATCTAAAAAAAGTGTTATATGGTGAATAATTATTCATTCATAAAACACGAATAATATTATAGAGAAATACCATAACACATAACCTGTGTGGAGGAAAATTACAGATGACAAAAAAAGAACAAATAGTATTTGCGGTAGTAGGACGGATAATATTGGCGATACTATTGCTTTGGATAATCTCTATTGCCCATTGCGAAATCCTTACAATATATTATGCAGATGAATATTCTCAGCCGGTATCAGAATTGTCTGGTATATTAAGAATTGCATCATGGAAAGTGTTAAAACACTCTAATGACTACTCTGAAGTATACTTTATTTCAAATGATGATAGTGGAAAGTTGATTGGTGGAACAGTGATTTCGTTTATACGTCATGATAAGGAATGGGTAGTCAAGGATTGGAAGGAAAGCTGGTCGTCAGGACATGGAACCGGAAATAATGATATAATATGGCCATATCATCCAATTTGGTACTGATTGTAATCATTCTCACCTTCTTCGGCCAAACTTCTGCCAAATGAAAAATCGCTCTTGACATTAATTCTGTTAACTAGTAAAATATATGGAGCTGTGCACATGTGATGCACACATGATTTGTTCAATATTTCACCAAGGAGTTATATATAGTTATGGGAATCAAATCTCAGGAATTCATTGCAAAAAACCAGAAAAAAGTCGTATTTGAGTTTGACAAAGAGGCTTTTGAAGCTGCTATAATGAAGGTTTTTCACAAGAGCTCAAGTAAAATCTCAGTGCCGGGATTCCGCAAGGGCAAAGCACCCAGATCCATCATTGAAAGAATGTACGGCAAAGGCGTTTTCTATGAAGACGCGATAGATGATCTCATTCCCGATGCATGGGCAAAGATTTTCGACGAAACCGAAGAAACAATAGTAAGCAGGCCGAATGTTGACATCGAAAGCGTTGACGAGAACGGACTTGTGCTCAACTTTACCTTCTTCACAAAGCCGGACATCGAAATAAAGAACTACACAGGACTTGAAGCAGAACGTCCGATTATGGAAGTCACTGACGAAGACATTGCTGACGAACTCAAGAGAGTACAGCAGCGCAATGCAAGAAAAATAGAAGTAAATGACCGTCCCGTTCAGGAGGGTGACACAGTTAAATTCGACTTCGAAGGATTTACCGACGGTGTTCCGTTCGAAGGCGGAAAATCCGAGAATTACAGCCTCAAGATAGGCTCAAAGCAGTTTATTCCCGGATTTGAAGATCAGATTATCGGTCATTCTATCGATGAACCGTTCGATGTCAATGTTTCCTTCCCCGAAGATTATCATTCAGAAGATCTCAAGGGCAAGGACGCCACATTCAAATGCCTTATTCACGGTATAGAGTATGACGAACTTCCCGAACTTGACGACGAATTTGCGAAGGACGTTTCCGAATTCGATACTCTTGACGAATATAAGGCCAGCATTAAGGAAAAGTTCGAAAAAGAGAACGATGACCATGCTGAAAGCCATGTAACAGAAGCACTTAACAATAAGCTTATTGACCTTGTCGAAGGCGACATTCCGGAATGTATGTTCGAAAATGAGACAGAACAGTCCATAAAGGATTTTGAAAACAGACTTAAGATGAACGGCATGGATCTTGACCTTTATCTGAAGTACACAGGCCTTGACATGGATTCCCTCAGAAAAGAAATGAGACCTCAGGCTGAGCAGAGAGTTAAGCTCCGTCTTGCGCTTGAAAAGATAGCTAAACTTGAAAAAATTGAAGCTACCGAAGATGAAATCGCAGATGAGTACAAAAAGCTCTCCGAACAGTACGGTCTGACTGTTGAACAGATCAAAGAAATGGTAAAAGACGAGGATCTTGCAGAAGACATAAAAGTCAAGAAAGCTGCAGATTTCGTTCGTGAAAAGGCAGTCGTAAAGGACGTTGAACATGTTCATCACGACCATGATCACAAACATGATGATGGCCACGACCACGACGAAGAATGAAATAATCGATCATTCAAAGCCGCTGCCATAAGGCGGCGGCTCGATTTGTTAAATAACCATATTATTCAGAAAGGATGCTCGAAGAGCATTTAAGGTGTAAAAATGGCACTTGTTCCAATGGTAGTACAGCAGACGAGCCACGGAGAACGCTCGTACGATATTTATTCAAGACTTCTCAATGAAAGAATAATCTTCCTTGCAGATGAGGTAAACGATGTAACTGCATCTCTCGTGGTCGCTCAGCTTCTTTTCCTTGAATCTGAAGACCCGGACTCAGACATCAGCCTTTACATAAACAGCCCCGGCGGATCGATTTCTGCAGGAATGGCAATTTATGACACCATGAATTTCATAAAATGCGATGTTTCCACCATCTGCGTAGGCATGGCAGCTTCTATGGGAGCTTTCCTGCTTTCAGCGGGAACAAAGGGAAAAAGACTCGCCCTTCCAAACAGTGAAATCATGATTCATCAGCCTCTCGGCGGAGCACAGGGACAGGCTTCCGATATCAAGATTCAGGCAGAGCACATTCTCAAGGTTCGTGAAAGACTCAACAAAATTCTTTCAGACAATACAGGCAAACCGATTGATGTTATAACTCTCGACACAGAGCGCGACAACTGGATGACCGCAGAAGAAGCGTTAAACTACGGTCTTATAGATAAAGTAATCGCAAATAGGCCATAACCTCATCTCTGTTGAAAGGGATTTTTGAAAATGGAAAAGAAAAAATCCGGGGGATCATCCTCCGGAACCAAACGATTCAAGCAGTGTTCTTTCTGCGGAAGAGATGAGCTGTCCGTAGAATTCCTTATTCCGGCTATCACAAACGGCACATATATATGCAACTATTGTGTCGAGACATGCAGTGAAATGATAGATGCATACCACAAACAGATGTATCATGATGATTCCAAATCATCTCTGGATGCCGACAAACTGCCTACTCCCAAGGAAATCAAGGCGACGCTTGATGAATACATTATAGGTCAGGACAAGGCAAAAATAGCTTTGTCGGTAGCTGTATACAATCATTACAAGAGAATAAGATTTGCGGACAAAAACGACGGCAAGGATGCCTCTGAGGATGTCGAACTTCAAAAAAGCAATGTGCTTCTGATCGGACCAACAGGAGTCGGAAAAACATTTCTTGCCCAAACTCTCGCAAGGACTCTTAAAGTACCTTTTGCAATCTCTGATGCAACAACGCTTACGGAAGCAGGCTATGTCGGAGAAGATGTTGAAAACATCCTTCTCCGTCTGATTCAGGCCGCGGATTATGACGTTGAAAAGGCTGAACACGGGATCATCTATATTGATGAAATTGACAAAATATCCCGCAGAAGCGAAAACAGATCCATAACGCGCGACGTTTCCGGTGAAGGCGTTCAGCAGGCTCTCCTGAAAATACTTGAAGGCACTGTCGCAAACGTGCCTCCTCAGGGCGGCAGAAAACACCCGAACCAGGAATTCATTCAGATAAACACATCCAATATTCTCTTTATCTGCGGGGGTGCCTTCGACAATCTTGATCAGATTATTGAGCAGCGCAAAGGACAGTCGACAATAGGATTCCACGGTAACATAAAAAAGAAAGAAGAAAAGCTCAAAGAAGGTATATTTGCCGATGTAACTGCCCATGACATAGTCAAATACGGCTTGATCCCGGAACTCGTCGGAAGACTTCCGGTTATCGTAGGGCTGGAAAACCTTGACAGGGATGCATTGGTAAGAATACTCAGCGAGCCTAAAAACTCAATTACAAAGCAGTATGCAAAACTCTTTGAAATAGACGGTGTTGAACTTGAATTCACGAAAGACGCACTTGAAAATGTTGCTGACAAGGCAATACAAAGAGGAACCGGCGCACGCGGACTCAGATCCATTCTCGAAGAGGTGATGACAAACATAATGTTTGAAGTTCCCTCGAGAAAAGACATAAAGAAAATAACCGTTGACGGTGACTGCATACTTGGCAAATCCGAGCCTAAGGTTCAGCTGAAAAAGCAGCAGACAAAAGCAAAATAAATATAATTTGCGTGATCTTCCGCAAAACACACAGGAAGATCACGCATGTTGTTTATCCGAAAAGAAACGCAAGTGACAGGTGTGTGAATTGACATACTTATTGCAACATAAGTAAATGCAAGTAAACAATGGGTGAAAATGATTGACAGACTAAATGCAAGTTTCTTAA
>CACXBN010000106.1 GCA_902765885.1 uncultured Ruminococcus sp.
AAAGTAATGTATTACAAAATAAAAGAAGAAGAGGGCAAATAATGCCGAAAGAAATATTAAACGAGCCTATTGATGTCATAGAACATAAAATCAATAGAATAAGCCCTGTCTTGCTGAAGATCTTGCTGAAAGACAATTCAACTAAGGAAAACCTGAGATGGGCAACATCTACTTACGAAAAGTTCGGGCATCTATATGCACCGGAACGACAGATGCTGCCGGAACAGATGATTGGGTCCAACATTGATCTTCTGACCCCTAGAGTAAGCAAGACCGCGGAGGAGCAGCAGCACCGGACCAAAGAAAAAGGTGAAGTGTTTACTCCTGCCTGGTGCTGCAACATGATGAACAACTTCCTGGATGAGGACTGGTTTGGCAGAAAGAACGTCTTCAACACCGAGGTCGACGGAGGATGGAAGACTAACAGGAGAAAAGTCACATTCTCTAAAAAGCTTGGCAAGACCTGGCAGGAATATGTCGCTGATATCCGGATGGAGATCACCTGTGGTGAAGCTCCATACCTTGTCAGCAGATATGATGTGGTCAAAGGTGAGATCATCCCGGTAAAAGATCGTATAGGTATCCTGGATCGCAAGCTCAGAATCATTAACGATAACGTCGACGATGAGGAAACGTGGCTGGAACAGGCTGAGATCGCCTATAAATCAACCTATGGGTATGACTACCAGGGAGACAACGTTCTGATTGCAAGAGAGAATCTGCTATACACTCTGGTTGATAACTTGGACTATAAGTTTCAGCATCAGCCGGATCTCAATACTTTAAAAAGGTTTGCAACGGTCATCTCCTGGAATATCTGGCAGATGGATGGGTTTGACTACACGGTACCATTCTCTGAAAAGGAAGTTGAAAGTGATCAGATTGCATTATTCAGTTTCGGAGATGAAGAAAAGAAGATCGAAAAGACACCAGTTAGGATCAAAAACTGGAATAATAACAAAACAATAGAATTCAGAGAATTAACAAAAGGAGAATTTAAAATGAAGTTTACATACTGCATTGGCAATCCGCCATATCAGAAAGAAATGGATTCAACGTCAGATAAACCAATCTATAACATTTTTATGGATGAGGCTTACAAGATCGCCAACAAGGTAGAACTAATTCATCCTGCGCGTTTTTTATTCAATGCGGGAAAAACTCCAAAAGAGTGGAACGAGAAAATGCTAAACGATCATCATTTAAAAGTTCTTTATTATGAACAAGATAGTAGTAAGGTGTTTGCGAACACGGATATAAAAGGTGGTGTTGCAGTTACTTATCGAAATGTAGAAAAGAATTATGGTGCTATTGAAGTGTTCTCTCATTTTGATCAGCTTCGTTCGATTAGAGAAAAAGTTGCTTTAAGAAATGATTTTAAATCATTAAGCGATATCGTGTTCGCCCCAGAAAGTTACAAGTTTACTGAAAAATTGCATCATGATTATCCTAATATTCGTTATCATGAGGTCAATGGTGAAAATAAAGGAAAATTGAGCAAAGGGCATGATTATGATGTTGTCACAAACATTTTTTCTAAATTGCCATTTATTTTTGTCGAGGAAAAACAAACTAGTAAAGAATATGCTGAATTCATAGGCTTAATAGATAATAAGAGATATAAAAGATTTGTAAAAAAAGAGTATATAAAAGAGCATCCCAATTTTGAAAAATATAAAATCATACTTCCAAAGTCAAACGGAACAGGCGCTCTTGGCGAGCCTCTGTCTACACCTTTGATTGAAGGACCATCAGCAGGTCACACACAATCATTTATAAGTATCGGTGCATTTGAAACAAAAGATGAAGCCGAAGCGGCAATTAAATATATAAAAACGAAATTTGCAAGAACTATGCTTGGAATTTTAAAAATAACGCAAGACAACAAGCGAAATACTTGGAAATATGTCCCTCTTCAGGATTTCACATCATCATCAGATATTGACTGGTCAAAATCAATTCCAGAAATTGACCAGCAGCTATACAAGAAATACAACCTCTCTCAAGAAGAAATCGACTTTATCGAATCCCATGTAAAGGAGATGGAATAGTATGTCAGAGATCAATGTAAAGACCTCCTCAAAGGTCATTCCAATGTGCTATGCCTATTCCACCCCTGAGATCGCAAAACACGATGGATGGGTCAAGGTAGGCTATACCGAAAAGCAGGATGTTGACGATCGTATCAAGCAGCAGGCCCACACTGTTGATGTTGAAGTCAAAGAAGAATGGCGCGGCAACGCCATCTTTGAAGACGGTTCCGGTGAATTCTTTACGGATCATGAATTCCATGCCTATCTGAAAAAACTGGGTATTGAATACAATGATTCCAAAAAGAACGAGTGGTTCCATGTTGACGGTCCAACATCCAAGAAACACTTTAACGACTTCAGGGAAAATAGGGGAATCCTTGAAAAACTGAAGAAAGATGTCATTCCTTATGAATTAAGAGACGAACAGGCTCAGGCAGTCGAAGATACGATCAACTATAAGAACAACCACAGCGTCAAAAATGAATTCCTGTGGAACTGCAAGCCACGTTTCGGCAAGACGCTTTCCGCGTACGATCTGATGATGAAACTGGGATGCCAGAATACCCTGATTGTCACCAACAGACCGGCTATTGCCAATTCCTGGTATTCCGATTATGTGCAGTTTGTCGGCGATGACAGTTATTTCTTTGTTTCTGAAACTGATGCCTTAAGAGGAAAGCTGTATGTCTTGTCTCAAAAAGATTACGACTATAAGCATTCGAAGCTTGGCGATGAAATCAAGCGAATCCAGTTTGTTTCTTTGCAGGACCTGAAGGGATCGATCTATTTCGGTGGTTCCTACAACAAACTCAAGGAGATCAGGGATACAGAATGGGATCTGCTTATCGTTGATGAAGCTCATGAAGGTGTCGATACCTACAAGACAGATACTGCCTTTGATAAGATCAACAGGAAGTTTACGCTGCATCTTTCCGGTACGCCATTCAAGGCTTTGGCAAACGACAAGTTTGAAAAGGAAGCCATCTATAACTGGACATATGCTGATGAACAGAAAAAGAAAAGAGAATGGGATTCCCCGGACAGAAACCCGTACGAAGATCTGCCAAAGCTCAATCTTTTTACTTATCAGATGTCTGAAATCATCAAAGATGAGGTACAACAGGGCATCTCGATCAATGACGAAGTTGAAGAATATGCCTTCGATCTGAACGAATTCTTCAAGACCAACGAAAACGGTGCATTCGTTCATAACGGCGCGGTCGATAAATTCCTGGACGCTTTGACGACGCAGGAGAAGTATCCTTTCTCAACAGAAGAACTCAGAAAGGAGATCAAACATTCCTTCTGGTTGCTTGACCGTGTTGCGTCAGCTGTTGCCCTGATGAAGAAACTGGAAAAGCATCCGGTATTCAAAGACTATAAGATCATCCTGGCAGCAGGCGATGGCAAACAGGATGACATGGAAGAATCCAGAAAATCCTATAACAAAGTTAAATATGCAATTAGCCAATTTGACAAGACGATCACGCTGTCGGTTGGCCAGCTGACGACAGGTATTACCGTCCCGGAATGGACAGCTGTTTTGATGCTTTGCAACTGCAAATCACCGTCTTTGTATATGCAGGCGGCATTCAGAGCTCAGAACCCATGTATGTTCTCCAAC
>CACXBN010000107.1 GCA_902765885.1 uncultured Ruminococcus sp.
AATATCTCGGTGTCTATGATTACGGAGAAGAAAACGTTAACAAGGACAATGTTGATAAATTTCTTTACAGGTTCAAAATTGACGGAAAGCAAAGACTTTTTCTGATCGACAGCGGGGAAGCCGATGAGGACGGTTCTTACTCATACCCGGTTCAGAACAGGCTCAAAGAAGGTTATAAATACAATATCACCATTGATAACCGTACAGTCACCGCAGCGGAAGAAATCACAGATGAAACCGAACCTTATATGCCTCCGGTGCAGGGCACAGCCGGTGAGAGGACACTTGAGAATTTTCTGAAAACCGCTCTCATGCCGGTCGGTACCACCTTGTATATCTATGGCGGAGGATGGGACTGGCAGGATGAAGGATCTGCCATAAGTACACGAACAATAGGTGTATCTCCTGACTGGGTAAGATTTTTCTCTGAAAACGATGAGAATTACACATACAGTCAGGTAGACGGCGATGCGTCTAAGACCGATCCGAAGAACAGTTATTATCCGCATGGCGGATACAACGAGTATTATTACGCGGGTCTGGACTGCTCGGGGTATCTCGGGTGGGTCCTTTACAACACTTTTGAGACGGAAAGCGGAAACGACGGATGGGTCGGAGGCTCAACAGGATTTGCGAAAAGGCTCGCTGCAAGGGAGCTTGGAGAATGGACTCAGGATATCATGATGCCCGACGGCATCAACGGATATGAGATGAAGCCCGGAGATATTATGAGCATAAACGGACACGTCTGGATCTCCCTCGGAACATGTGATGACGGCAGCGTCGTTATGGTGCATTCAACACCTTCAAAGAGCAGAACGCAGCAGCCGGGAGGCGGTGTTCAGATAAGCGCGATCGGTTACAGCTATGACTGCGAGGCATACAGACTTGCAGACAGGTATATGTCAGAGTATTATCCCGAATGGTACAACCGGTACCAGACCTTCCTCTGCAGTCCTGCAGTGTATTTCACTTTTACCGGAGAGAATGCCGGAAGATTTACGTGGTACACAGAATCAGCTGAAAACGGAATCACGGACCCGGACGGCCTTCAGGAAAAATCTCCTAGCGAAGTACTTGAGAAACTGTTTGAAGGCAGTACACCCGTTTCGCAATAATTATAATAAATATTAAAGGAGCTTTGAACAGCTCCTTTTTTGTTTGAACATGAGAACAGGGAGACGATTTTCGTCTCCCTGAGCTTTATTCGATTGGTTCAAAATCAGATGCGCCGTGCTTGCACCATGGACATATGAAGTCGTCCGGAAGTTCATCACCTTCGTATACATAACCGCATATCCTGCACACAAATCCTTTTTTCTTTTTCTGCTCGGGTTTTGGCTTTATGTTCGAATGGTAGTATGCATATGTCAGGCTTTCCTTGTCGGAAAGCGTCTTTGACTCGGTAATGGAACATATGAACATTCCGTGGGAACCGAGGTCGTAGTACTCATCTGTTTTAAGTGATATGAAGGAGTTATTGCTTATTTCCGGAATTGCAAGACCGTTTTCTGATCTCGAGAAAGCAAGACCGTCAAATTTGTCTGTGTCTCTTCCGCTTTGGAATCCGAATCTTTCAAAAACGGAGAAGGGAGTGTCGATTGTAAGGCAGTTTACATTCATGATGCCTGATTTGAGAATGACGTCATGTGAATAATTTGACTTGTTTATGGCTACTGATATCCTGTCGGGATTAACGGTTACCTGCGATACCGTATTGACTATCAGACCATTGTCTTTGATTCCGTCATTTGAAGTAATGACGTAGAGGCCGTAGCCCAGCTTGAACAGAGCAGTAGGGTCGATATTCATGCTTCCTCCTTATATTTATATTTATCTCGTTGTCTGTGCTTCCACAAGCGATTGTCCGCAGTATATTCTTCTCAGTTTCGGCTTTTCTATTTTGCCTGTCGGGTTTCTCGGAACTTCCGCAAATATTATCTTTCTCGGGCGTTTGTACCTCGGCAGACCTTTGCAGAACTCGTTTATCTCTTCTTCGGAAGATGTGTATTCCGGCTTTAGTTCGATGATTGCGGCAGCGATCTCGCCAAGACGGTTGTCCGGGAGTCCTATGACAGCGACATCTTTGATTTTATCGTTTTTCCTCAGGTAATCTTCAATCTGAACAGGGTATATGTTTTCTCCGCCGGTTATTATAACGTCTTTTTTACGGTCGACGAGGTAAATGAACCCGTCCTTGTCATATTTTGCCATGTCACCTGTGTACAGCCAGCCGTCTTTCAGTATTTCGGCGGTAGCTTCGGGGTTTTTGTAATAGCATTTCATGACTCCGGGGCCTTTTACTATGAGTTCTC
Organism: uncultured Ruminococcus sp.; assembly: GCA_902765885.1. Taxonomy (GTDB): domain Bacteria; phylum Bacillota; class Clostridia; order Oscillospirales; family CAG-272; genus UMGS1696. Next base: position 2,316 of record CACXBN010000107.1, read on the forward strand.
CGACTTCCTCCCCCTCGACGGGAGTTCCGTCAGGACGAACTATTCCGGCTTCCCACAGGTACCCGGGAACACCTATGGCGCCTACCTTGTCGATATTCTCAATACCGAGGTGTACGCATCCTGGGCCGATTGATTCCGAGAGACCGTAGTTGGTGTCATAATCATGATTTGGGAATACTTTCTTCCATCTCTTGATAAGAGACGGCGGCACAGGCTGTGCTCCTATATGCATAAGTCTCCACTGGCTCAGCCTGTATTTTGAAATCTCAATCTCGCCCCTGTCTATTGCATCGAGAATATCCTGTGCCCACGGGACAAGCAGCCATACGATCGTTGCTTTTTCTTCCGAAATGGTTCGGATGATTTCAAGAGGAGTAACACCACGCAGTATTACGGCTTTGCTGCCTGAAAGAAGGCTTCCGAACCAGTGCATTTTGGCTCCTGTGTGATAGAGAGGAGGTATGCACAGAAACACATCATCCTTTGTCTGACCGTGGTGATGCTGTTCCGTTCTGCATGAGTTTATAAGTGCGCAGTGAGAGTGCAAAATTGCTTTCGGAAATCCCGTTGTTCCAGATGAGAAATAGATTGCCGCGTTGTCTTCTTCGGTGAGCTCGACTGCGGGAGCTACGGAAGAACAGTAGTGAACTAGATTGTAACTGTCAGCATAATCCGGTTTGTCGAATTCCTCGCCTACGAAAAAGTAATCATTAACCTGAGGAAGATCCATAAAAATATTATTCATTCTGTCGATGAACTCGGGACCGAACACAAGTACTGAAACATCCGCAAGTTCAGCGCAGTATTTGATTTCTTCTGATGAATAGCGGTAATTCATGGGAACAGCAATAGCGCCTGTCTTCAGTATTCCGAAATAAATCGGAAGCCATTCGAGGCAGTTCATAAGAAGAATTGCGACCTTGTCGCCTTTTTTTACCCCTCTTGTGAAGAGCAGGTTTGCAAATCTGTTCGCCCTTGTGTCAAAGGATTTCCATGTCATCTCACGCCTGAAGCTTTTTCCGGGCACTGATTCGATCAACGAGAATTCTGTCCAGGTCAAGTCCGGGTCAGGTCTGTTTTCGGGATTGACTTCGACAAGTGCAATATCGTGTGGATAGAGTTTTGCGTTTCTTTCAAGAACGTCTGTTATAACCATAATAAAGATTCCTTCCTTGCAATTAGGAAATAAAAAAGTCCCCGGCTGGGTTCAGCCGAGGACGGGAATACCGTGGTACCACCTCGATTTATCTCTTTCTCGCAAAAGAGATCTCAGTAGGCAATCTGCCCGACACTATAACGGTTGTCTGCCGTCGCAGCTTACTATTATTTCAGTGCGAAGCTCTCGGAATGTATTCGGATATTTTTGCACATCGGTTCGCACCATCCACCGACTCTCTGGAGTGTTATGATATCTTACTTGTTTCCGGTCACAGCTTATATTATGATTTTAGCATTGAAAGCTACATTTGTCAACTGTTATTTTACAGCAATTTCCGCAGCTTTCAGCGTGTTCTGAAGAAGCATGGTGATTGTCATCACCCCAACGCCTCCGGGAACGGGAGTGATCGCGGATGCTTTCTCTGCAACTTCATCGAATGCAACGTCTCCGCAAAGTTTGCCGTTTTCATCCCGATTCATTCCGACGTCGATGACGACTGCGCCTTCCTTGACCATGTCTGCTGTTACGAATTTAGCCTTTCCAACGGACGAGACAAGTATGTCGGCTTTAGATGTTATATCAGCCAGGTTCTTTGTCTTTGAGTGACATATGGTAACGGTTCCGTTACTGTGAAGAAGAAGCATTGCCATCGGCTTTCCGACTATATTGCTTCTGCCTATAACCACACAGTTTTTACCCGTGACATCGATGTTTTCGTATTCAAGCATTTTCATGACTCCTGCAGGAGTGCAGGGAAGAAAGTCATAATTTCCGATCATTATTTTTCCCGTATTGACCGGATGAAAAGCGTCAACGTCCTTTTCGGGCGGAATAAAGTCTATAACCGCTTTCTCGTCAAGATGGCGCGGAAGCGGCAGTTGTACGAGAATTCCGTGAATTTTCGGGTTTTTGTTTATAGACTCGAGCTCGCTCATGAGTCTTTCCTGAGTGATGTCCTCGGGAAGTTCGTGTACTTCGGAATAAAATCCGACTTCTTCGCATCCCTTTTTCTTATTTCTGACATAAACTTTCGATGCCGGGTCTTCGCCGACGATGACGACGGCAAGACCGGGTACTACGCCTGTTCTTTCAGTAAACAGCCTGCCTTTTTCCGCTATCTGCGCTCTGACGGAAGAGGCAATTTCTTTTCCGCTTATTATATGTGCCATTATTCTGATTCCTTTTCGTCGTTTTCCGGAATGCTTTCTTCCTTCGAGGGATCGTCAGCACCTGTATTATCCTCTTTAGGCTCTGATTTTGTCTCTTCGGGATTGCTTTCGGATTTTTCTGGGATCTTTTCGGTTTCCTTGTCTTCCGTTTTGACGTCTTCCGCTCCGAAAATATCCGTGTATTCTTCTCCAGCAAGTTTCTTTGCCTTATATCTCGAATAGAGTATCGCAAAAACAACGATACCGGCGACTGCCATCAGTATTCCAACTATCATGGAAAGTCTGAACGGACCTATCATGAGGTTGAATTCCGGAACTCTCAGACTCTCAAGGAAAGTCCTTCCTACTCCGTACCATATCAGATAGAAGCTGAAGAAGACTCCGTGGAATTTTTTCTTCTTATAGAATATGAGTATGAGGACAAGGGCCAGCAGATTCCAAAGGGATTCATAAAGGAATGTGGGATGAACGAACATGTCTGCAACTATTTCTCCCGAAGGCGACATATGACCTATACCCATTCTCAGGAACGATTCGGTCTCGCGTCCGTAAACTTCAACATTTATGAAGTTTCCCCATCTTCCTATCACCTGTCCGATAAGCACACATGGAACGAGCAGATCGAAAAGCTTGAACAGATATATCTTTTTCTTTTTTGCGAATATTACGGCTGTTATCATGCCGGCAATTATTCCGCCGTGGATGGCCATTCCGCCTTCCCAGGTTGCGATGCAGTTATATATGGTCTGTCCTACATTGTGCCAGAATGATCCGTCGGTCACCAGGTAACCGCCTTCATTCCAGGTAAAGATAACGTAATATGCCCGTGCACCTATAACGCCGAAAATTACTATGAATATGGCAAGGTCAAGGATAGTGTCTGATTTTATCCCTTCTATTTTGCCGATCTTTATTGCGATTATTACCGCAAGTATCATTCCGAGCGTAATAAGGATACCATACCAGGCGATGCCGCGTCCGAATATGGTAAACGCGCTTTTATCTATATGGAACCAGTCTATGCCGATCCCAGGGAAAGACAAGTACTGCATATATGCCTCCAATAATATCTTTAATCTTTAGTCAGACGTTGAATCTGAAGAGAACTACGTCTCCGTCCTGCATGACGTAATCCTTGCCTTCGCTTCTCACAAGGCCTTTTTCTTTTGCGGCATTCATCGATCCGCATGAGATGAGGTCGTCATAGGAAACTACTTCCGCGCGGATAAATCCTCTTTCAAAATCGCTGTGAATCTTTCCTGCGGCCTGCGGCGCCTTAGTTCCCCTTGTGATGGTCCATGCGCGAACTTCCTTGGGACCTGCGGTGAGATAACTAATATATCCGAGAAGGGAATAACTTGCTTTTATGAGTTTGTCAAGACCGCTTTCCTTTATGCCCATTTCTTCGAGGAACATTGCTTTTTCTTCGGGATCAAGCTCTGCTATCTCGGCCTCAATGCCTGCGCATACCGGTATGACTTCGGCCTTTTCTGCCTTGGCTGCTTCAACTACTTTTTTATAGTACTCATTTGAGTCCGAAACACCCGCAGCCTCGTCTTCGCTCACATTTGCCACGTAAATAATGGGTTTCAGGGTGAGAAGATTCACATCTGAAAGAAGAGCTGTCTCATCATCGGTAAGTTCCATGCTTCTTGCAGTCTTTCCTTCGTTGAGACCATCGAGCACCTTCTGGAAAACATCAAGTTCAGCCTGAAGGCTCTTGTCACCTTTGAGAAGCTTCTGGGTCTTGTCGATTCTTTTTTCAAGATGTTCTATGTCCGAATATATAAGCTCCATGTTTATCGTGTCAAGGTCACGCGTCGGGTCGACACTTCCGTCAACATGGATAATATCACTGTCTTCGAAACAGCGAAGAACATGTATTACCGCATCAACGTCACGTATATGTGAAAGGAACTTGTTTCCGAGACCTTCGCCCTTGGATGCTCCCTTGACCAGCCCAGCGATATCAACGAATTCGACCGTGGCGGGAGTATACAGCTGCGGTGAGTACATTTCGGCAAGTTTGTCAAGTCTTTTGTCCGGTACCTGAACTACACCGACATTCGGATCTATCGTACAGAATGGATAATTGGCAGAGGGGGCTCCCGCACCTGTCAGTGCATTGAAAAGTGTGCTTTTTCCGACATTCGGAAGGCCTATTATACCGAGTTTCATAATTGTTCTCCGTGAAAATACTAATTTAAATCAACAATACTCATTCTAACACAAAAAAAATCAATACTCAATAAGTTTTTGCTTTTATCTTTTATTGACAAAGCGGTTTACAGTTGTGTATAATAAAAGGACTGATTGTGCCCCGCAAAAAAATGAACTGTGAATTAAAAATCACATAACTGTCACATTTGCAACATAATCATGTGATAAAATATAATTGGTTTAGTAAATATTAAAAATAATGAATTATATAAACAGGAGGGACCCATGGGAACAAAATTGCTTGTTATTGACGACGATCCCAACATTTGCGACCTGTTGAAATACTATTTTGAAAACGAAGGTTATGAAGTCAAAACGGCCGGAGACGGAATCGAAGGCATGAGTTATTTCAAAATGTATGAACCCGACCTGGTTCTGCTCGATATTATGCTCCCGAGAAACAAGGACGGAAACCAGGTGTGCAGGGAGATCAGGGCCATTTCATCAAAGCCAGTAATAATGATAACCGCAAAAGACGAAGTTCTTGACAAAGTAGTCGCACTTGAACTCGGGGCCGATGATTTCGTGGTTAAGCCTTTTGATATGAAAGAACTTTCCGCAAGGATCAAGGCAGTGCTCAGAAGATATTCTTCCAGAGACGAGCAGAATGACGACGAGACTATCAAGTTTGACAATCTTGAGATAAGCAAGAACAAATACGAACTCAAACTTGCCGGCAAGGTCGTAGACATTCCCCCGAAGGAACTTGAACTCTTGTACTTCCTCGCTTCTAATTGCAACAGGGTATTCACCAGAGATCAGCTTCTCGATAAAGTTTGGGGATTCGATTATCTAGGAGACTCCAGAACGGTTGATGTTCATGTCAAGAGACTTCGCGAAAAGCTTGAAGGCGTATCCGACAAATGGAATCTTAAGACAGTGTGGGGCGTCGGTTATAAATTTGAACTTATCCAGTAATTGATATGTTATTGAAAAACAGGGAGGTTGAGTGTTTACCAGCCTCCCGTTATTTGTTTCCGAAAGCGGGGAAATAAATGTTTAAAAGTGCTTTTGTAAGATATATTTCCATTTTTATTTTAATTATCGTTCTCAGTATCTTTCTGTCGGTTTCCGTAATAACTCTGCTTGTCAATAATTATGATACGGATGACAAAAAAAGAGCCATTGAGAATATATCAAAGAGCGCCGTGGATTTTACCACGGATGATGTAGCCAGATCCGGGAAAGATTTTGACAATTATATCAGAAGCTCCAACGGAGTGCTGACAAACGTTTTCAAAGCTCTTATGGTCAATACGGATCATACGGCAATTATGATTGCGGATGATAACGGAATCGTGAGAATGCTCACTTTCTCCGACAGCTCCCGTTTGGAAGATGAAGAAAAAAAGCTTATTGCAAAGTCTAAGACAGGCATAATTCTTTCGGATTCGTTCGTTAAAAGACTCCGCGAAAACGAACTTTTGACGGAAAACGGAACACTGGACGGAATCTTTTCCGAGAATCTGATATACAACGCAAAACTGCTCAAAGACGGTACCGGCAAACCCATGGGCATTCTGGTAACATGTGCAATGAGCAAGTCGATGGATACGCTGCTCGAATCTATGATCAAAACGATAGTCATATCCTCTTTGTGGCTCTCGCTTGCAATGCTCGTTGTCGTGTATTTCATCACTGACAGACAAATATCTCCACTCAGAGAGATGAGCAAGGCGGCAAGAGAATTTGCAGCCGGAAGATATGATTCAAGGATAACCGTCAGCGGCACCGATGAAGTCGCGGAACTTGCCGAGGCCTTCAATTCCATGGCTGATTCGATGCAGCGAAGCGATGAAACCAGACGAATGTTTTTGGCTAATGTTTCACATGACCTCAGAACCCCCATGACGACCATATCCGGATTTGTTGACAGCATTAAAGACGGGGTCATACCGGAGGACAAAGTGCCATATTATCTGGGGGTCATCTCGTCTGAAGTGAAAAGACTGTCACGCCTTGTTTCAAGCCTGCTTGACATAACGAAAATTCAGGCAGGGGAACGAAAATTCGTTATGACTCCGTTTGACATCTGCGAAATGGCCAGGGAGATCATAATCTCTTCCGATCAGAGACTCGAAGAAAAGAAACTTGATGTTGTGTTTGAGGCGGAGGAAGATAACATGTATGTTAATGCGGATCATGATGCCATATACCAGGTCATGTACAATCTGTGCGACAATGCGATTAAATTTTCCCGCGAAGGCGGAGAGTACAGAATAACGATAAAACACGATGGCAGCAAGGTCCTCTTCGAAATATTCAATGAAGGAGAAGGAATAGCGGAACAGGATCTTCCGTATGTGTTTGACAGGTTCTATAAAAGCGACAAAAGCCGCGGACTTGACAAAACAGGCGTAGGGCTGGGGCTCTACATATCAAGGACCATTATAGAACAGCACGGTGAAAAGATCCATGTGGAGAGTGAACACGGAAAGTGGTGCAGATTCTACTTTACTCTGCCTCGTGCAAACGCTCCGCAGCAGGGAAGGAAATCAGAAAGATCATGAATTATAACTATGTAGCGACATGCCTTTTCGGGCTTGAAGGGCTTCTCGGGGAAGAAATAGATTCCCTCGGATTTAAGAGAATCGAAACGATAGACGGAAGAGTCCTCTTTCAGGGACCCGAAACAGCCGCTGCGGAATGCAGTATAAACCTCAGATTTGCGGAAAGACTGTATCTTCACGTCGGAGCATTTGAAGCAAGGACGTTTACGGAACTTTTTGACGGGGTAAAGGCTCTCGAATGGGAAAATTTCATAGGGAAAGAAGACGCTTTTCCCGTGAGCGGTCATTCGATCAAGAGCACGCTGTTTTCAGTTCCTGACTGTCAGAAGATAATAAAGAAGGCAATGTCTGTAAGGCTCGGAGAGAAATACTCTCTGACGGTTCTGCCGGAAACCGGCATAAGATACAGGATCGAGTTCTTCATTCTTAAAGACAAAGCGAATCTGATGATAGATTTATCCGGTATACCGCTCCACAAGAGGGGATACAGACCTGAAACGGTAGAAGCTCCCATCAGGGAAACGCTGGCGGCGGCAATGGTCAGATTCTCCAGACCCAGGGAAAACGTTCTTCTGTGGGATCCGTTCTGCGGTTCGGGCACTATTGCCATTGAAGGCGCCATGATGATGAAAAACATAGCTCCCGGAATGAAAAGAGAGTTTGCGGCGGAGAAATTCCCGTTTTTCCCCGAATCGTCCTGGAAAAGTGCGAGAGAAAAGGCATTTGATTCGATCAGGAAGGAAACCGGTTTTGAAGCATATGCTACCGACATAGATGAAAACTGCGTCAGAATAACCTCAGAATCTGCCAAAAGAGCAGGAGTGGACGATATGATCAACGCGTTCAGAATGGATGCGCTTGATATTGACACTCTCGGAAGAAGGGGAACCATAGTTACAAATCCTCCTTACGGAGAAAGACTGATGACCCGCGAAGAAACAGATGAATTGTATCGTGCCATGGGCGACGCTTTTTCAAGACTTGAAAACTGGCAGATGTACATTATAACGATGAGCGAGGATTTTCAGAAGCTCTTCGGAAGGAAAGCGGATAAGATCAGAAAACTCTATAACGGAATGATTCCGTGCTATTTTTATCAGTTCTTTAAAAAACCCGGCAAATAGATCAGTCAGCGAAACTATTATACTAAGAAAAGTGAGGAGAGCCCAAATTGACTAAAAAGATAAGACTTTCATCATACCTGAAAAAGTACTGGTTTTTTGCTCTTCTGTCACCACTGTTTATGGCCGGAGAGGTCATATGCGATCTTTATCAGCCTAAGTTTATGGCGGAGATAGTCAATACGGTCGTTAAAAACGGTGGGCAGAACGTGGATTTCAGCATTATACTCATGACGGGTGTCAAAATGCTGCTTATCGTACTTCTTGGCGGTGTGATGGGACTTCTGTGCTGCTGGACAGCCAGCCGCGCGTCACAGGGGTTCGGGCATGATATAAGAGTTGATTCATTCAACAAAGTCATGTCCCTGTCTCTTGAGCAGACGGATAAATTCACTACCGGATCTCTTGTTACGAGAATGACCAATGATATAACGACACTTCAGGACATGGTCCAGATGATACTAAGAATGATGATCAGAGCACCTATTTTCTTCTTTGGCGGACTGTTTATGTGTCTTTCTTTAAGTGTCAATTTTTCACTTGTTGTAGTTGTAGCCTTTCCGATAATCATAGCCGTGGTCATCATAATGCTCGTAAGGGCCGTACCGCTTTTCACTGAAGTGCAGAAGAAGCTTGACAGAGTCAATTCCGTCGTTCAGGAAAACGTCACTGGGGCAAGAGTCGTTAAAGCGTTTACTGCAGAAGAAAGAGAAAAGGCAAAATTTGAAACGGCAAACCGCGAATATCAGAAGATCAATCTCAAAGTCATGTATACTCTTGCGGCAATAGGTCCTATTTTGACGATTGTTATGAACCTCGCCGTGATCGCCGTTATTTACATAGGCGGACTGCAGGTTCAGGCTGAAGCGCTTCAGGTAGGAGACGTAATGGCCGCTGCCCAGTATATTACCAGGATTCTCAGTTCAATCATCATGATGACAATGATGTTCCAGCAGTTTGCAAGAGGAAGCGCCTGCGCGAAAAGAGTAAGGGAAGTGCTGGCTGCGGATACTCTGATTGAGAGCGGCGACAGGAAAGAGGGGACCGAGCAGGGAACGGTCAGGTTCGAAAATGTGTCATTCAGATATGCCGACGCTTCCGGAAACGATATTTTGTCCGATATTTCCTTTGATGTAAAGAAGGGAGAGACCGTTGCCATCATAGGAGCGACGGGTTCAGGTAAATCTACTCTTGTGAATCTCATTCCGAGATTTTATGACGCTACCCGAGGAAACGTATATGTCGACGGAGTCAACGTACGGGACTGGGATTCTGAATCCCTGAGGGAGAAAATCGGATTCGTTCTACAGAAAAGCGAACTTTTCTCCGGAACAATTGCCGATAACATATCGTGGGGAAAGGACAATGCAACGAGAGAGGAGATAGTTGAGGCGGCGCGCGTTGCACAGGCTGACGAATTCATTTCGAGAATGATGTCAGGCTATGACTCTCCTGTAGCCGAAAAGGGAGCTTCGCTGTCAGGCGGTCAAAAGCAGAGAATCGCCATCTCAAGAGCTGTTCTCAGAAAACCCGAGATTATGATCTTCGATGACAGCACTTCCGCGCTTGACCTCGTCACCGAGTCAAAACTGCACAAGGCACTCGGAGAAGAACTGGGAGAGACCACCGTTATCATGATTGCCCAGAGGATCGCAAGCGTGATGCATGCGGACAGGATCGCCGTGATTGAAGGCGGAAAGATTACAGCCTTTGACTCTCATGACAATCTTATGAAGTCCAGCGAAACATACAGGGACATCTACAGCTCCCAGATGAAAACAAGCGGAGGTGCAACGGCATGAAAAATGCAGATAATGTAAAGAAAAATGCGCTCTCCGTAAATGATAACGTCAATTCAGCAGAGCAGAAGAAATCCCCGACGGGAGACGAGCTCAGGGAACTGATGAAGAAAAACGGAGCAACAGGTCAGGGCGGCGGAAGAGGCCCCGGAAGAAATGTTATCGTTGAAAAGCCCAAGGATGCAAAAGGCACGCTGCTTAAACTGTTCAGGTATATAGGAAAAAGCAAATATCTCGTTATAATAGTGACTCTCGCATCACTTGCAACCACGGGAATCGGGCTTCTGCTTCCGAAGTTTCAGGGAGGCGCCATTGATGCCATAACACTGACAGAGGGAAAGCTTGACGTCGATTTTGATTCACTTGTTAGATTTCTCGTTCTTATGGCAGTTGCCGCGTTTGCCAGCGCGCTTTTCCAGCTGATTCAGGGCATACTGTCCACGAAGATATCACAGACGACTGTATACACGATGAGAGAGGACTTGTTCAAAAAGATATCAAGGCTCCCGATCTCATATACGGATAATCACGCTCACGGCGACATTATGAGCCGTATGACAAACGACGTCGACAATGTTTCGGCAACAATTTCTTCATCCATATCCTCTCTTATATCAGCGGTAATAACTCTTGTAGGTGCATTTATACTGATCATAGGGTATGACTGGAGAATAGCTCTCATATCGCTTGTTACGATACCGCTTACGTTTTTTGTTTCGCTGAAGCTCTCAAAGTATATGAGAAAATATTTTGTTGAGCGTCAGGTGATTCTCGGTGAAATGAATACCGATATCGAAGAGATGGTTTCGGGATATAAGACAGTTGTTGCATACGGCAAGGAAGACGATGCCTGCGACGAATTCGAAGAAAAAAGCGAACGGTTCAGAAAATGCAGCATCCGCGCAAATGTATGGGGAGGAGTGATGGGTCCCGCCATGAACATCATCAACAACCTCAACTACCTTCTTGTTACGACCGCAAGCGTCTACTTTGCAACGATAGGTGTCATTTCTATAGGAGACATTCAGTCAATACTCCAGTATTCAAGAAGCCTGGCCCAGCCGATAAACCAGATATCCAACCAGTATGCCAGCATACTGACTGCAATAGCAGGTGCAGAACGTGTGTTTGCGATTCTTGAAACGGAAGATGAGATAGACGAAGGCAAAAATCCCATGGCTATCGATGATGTCAAAGGGAATATCGAATTTAAAGATGTATGCTTCTCCTATGTTCCCGGCAAACAGGTGCTCAATAATTTCTGCCTCAGCGTAAAGCAGGGTGAAAAGATCGCGCTCGTCGGCGCGACGGGCTCGGGAAAGACAACAATCGTTAATCTTCTTACCAGATTTTACGAACTTGACAGCGGCGAGATCACGGTCGAGGGAGTTAATATCACGGAAATACCGAAAGATGTTCTCAGAGGCGCCATTGCTATCGTGCTTCAGGACACGGTGCTTTTCCATGACACTATAGGAAATAACATCAAATACGGAAAACCGGATGCATCATACGAGGAGATAAGGCATGCTGCGGATGTTTCCGAGTCGGATGAGTTTATCGAAAGACTGCCTGAGCAGTATGACACCATGATCGTTGAAGGCGGCGGAAATATCTCTCAGGGACAGAGCCAGCTTATATCGATATCCAGAGCAGTACTTGCCGATCCTAAAATACTCATCCTCGACGAGGCAACGTCATCTGTCGATACAAGGACGGAGATGCATATACA
>CACXBN010000108.1 GCA_902765885.1 uncultured Ruminococcus sp.
GACACAAGAGGAATGTCCGGATTCTATACAAATACGACACTTGACGGCGGCAGATTTGACAATCAGGTCGATGGTTCTGTAATAAATGCTCATGTATTTGACGGAGATGCAAATGCGCAGAATGCCATCAAGGCAAGCGTTCACAAGATCCTCTTTGCGATGAGCCAGAGCAACCTCATGAACCGTTATGACTCCTCAACAAGAGTCGTGAAGCTTCCCACATCATGGAGAACGGCATATCAGGCTGCGGAAATAGTTACCGGTGTTCTTCTTGCCGGATTTACTGTACTCTATCTGATTGCCAAGTTCAGAAAAAAGGAGGAAAAGTAATATGCTTAAGAAACAATTCGGTGCAGGCGCATATTTTAACTGCGTGGCAGCAGTCCTGGGTGTTGTCGGAGTGATAGCAATGCTTGTCTCCAGCAATATAAACGCCGCATATGCATATAAAAACGTAGCTCTTCTTACCGTCATGGGAATCTGCGGTGTACTGCTTTGCATAATCGCAGTCTGGTCTCCGACAAAGTTCGGAAATCACGACGTGATAAGCACGATATCGGTAATCGGCGCTGTGGGGCTTTACATGGGAGTGGTAGGATCCATGATTGCCGAAAGAATCCTCATGATTGCAGGCCTTTTCTCTTACAACTCACAGAACACCGTCGGATGGAATGTTTTCTATGCAACAGTGGCAGCAGCAGCCGCTTTTGTGGTCGCATCCGTCATTATCGTGGTCGGCGCGTTCTTAAGAAGCGTTAAGAACAAAGTGTGATGTCCTGAAAAGAGAGCAAAACAAGAAAAAGAGAATATCAAAAAGTTTCGGGGGCTGCAGCAATTTGATCTTGCTGCAGCCCCCGAATGACATGTCTCTATTTGTTTTTTGTTATGACTGTTTCTTTTTCTTTATGAACAATATGGCAAAGGAAATGATCGTCAAAGCTCCCGATACGCAGACAGCCGCAATCAGTGCAACCTGCCACCACGGAGTAACGGAAACGACAGTGGCATCTCCTATGTTCATGGCATTGGTGTTGGTTACGGAATACACTATATTCTTTACGGCGCGGTGAACGGCTGAGGATATTGCGGGATCGTTTTCGGTGTTATCGAGAGTTCCCATTGATCCTTTTTGCCCCAGCCAGATATCCTGACCTGCAAGTATCCCGAGCCGGCAGTCCATATATTGTGCATTCAATGCCATGTCGGTGACGGTTGACCCTTCCATTCCCCATTCGTTTCTCAGAATCCCTGTCATAAGTCCGTAATGAGCGCCGGACCAGACTACTCCTATTCGATTGAAACTTGACATTATGTTCATTGCTCCGCCACGGACTGCGCCTTCGAATGGCTCGAGGTACAGTTCCCTGATAGCTTGTTCGTTGCACCACACGGAGATTCCGTATCGTCCTTCTTCCTGGTCATTCAGTGCAAAATGTTTAACATTGGGCAGGACTCCTTTTGAGCGGATCCCCACCACTTCTGCCGCACAGATTTCTCCGGACAGCCATCCGTCTTCTGAATAGTATTCATTGTGCCTTCCGAGATACTGAGAGCGGTGTATATTCGCACCGGGTGCGTATATTTCACACATGGTGCTGGCATTTGAACCTTTGTTTGCATGCATCATGTCCTCGCCTATGCATTTACCAACTTCTTCTATCAGATCCATATTGAATGTAGCCGCCATTACATCCTCTGAAGTAAACGCCATACCGCTATTCCCGGCCATCAGACTTTTTGTGAATCCCGTAGGACCATCGGCATGTTGTGTGGCAGGCAAATTGATTGAAGGGATTGCACGGGTTCCGTAAGCTCCGTTATAGATCAGATCCAGCATCTCACTGTATTCAATCTGGCTTACGAGGGCATCCCATCGAGTATCTGTATAGCTTGCACCCGTCAGGTCAATTGCTTTTAATTCTCCGGAAACCGATTTATCCGGGATGCTTGAGTTCTCCCAGAAAGCTTTTTTCATTTTTTCTGCAATTTCAGCTCGTCCATCCTCTTCATGAGTCAGTCCGTCATTCCACATTTTTTCTGTCACATAAAGGGTCTGAGTGCTCGGAAACGTGCCAATCCAGTCCTTACGGCTCAGGTATGTTATGGTCTGGCCTTCAGCGCCGTCATATTTGTTCAGGTCGGCATTATCAAACAGGTTGGTTATCGCATTTCCCGTGTAAGATGATACGGAGAAGGTTATGGTGTCGAGTTCGGGATTGGTCCATTTGGCAACCAGAGACGAGTCCCCTGTTCCGTACAGTTTGTCCTGTTCCGCTCCTTTTGCGAGTAGGATGTTGTTTACGGCGTTATGAGCATCGGTTCCGACGGTAAAATAGTAATCTCCAGCGTCAAGAATGTATGTTCTTGCACCGTTTGGATCGTAGCTGGTAAGATCATCCTTCTTTATGTTTATCGTATATTTTTCCGTTGAGCCTGCGGGAATCGTCTTTTTGTCAAATCCGCACAACTCAACCGAGGCTTTCTCGACAAGGTTTGCCCTGTCATAATCGGTGTACGGACTTTGGAAATATATCTGAACCGTATGTTTGCCATCAACAGATCCTGTGTTCTTAACATCCACGGTTACGGTAAAATCTCCGTCATCATTCTCTGAAAGATTGAAATTGGAATATTCAAAATCGGTATATGAAAGCCCATATCCGAAAGGAAAAGCAACCTCTGATGCATAATCATAATTTCCGGCATTTCCCTGATTCAAAACGCGATCTTCATATCTGGTCTCGAAATAACGGTAGCCTACATAAATGCCTTCCTGGTAAACAACATAATTTTTGTTGCATTTTTCGATCCCCGGGGCAGTGTTGTTCTGGGCAAATTCAAGCCCGTATTCATCTGCGTTGGTATATGGAAATGCGGCGTAGTTTTGCATGGCAGGAGACGCGTGGTTGTCTTTGAGGAATGTGTCCACGATTCTGCCGGAAGGATTAATTTTGCCGGAAAGAATATCCGTGACTCCGGGAATACCGTTGAGGCCAAGATTACC
>CACXBN010000109.1 GCA_902765885.1 uncultured Ruminococcus sp.
CCCGTTGAGGTAAAGATAAACGGTGAGGAGCCGCCTTTCATCAGAGCAAAGTATGAATGCATCGAAAAAATGTGCAAAGAAGCCTATCATAACACTCTTTCTCATTCCATGGCCGATAAGTTCTTTATCGAAGCGGATATGGACAATGAAGAAGTGATCCTGACGTTTTCCGACAACGGAAACTTCAGAGGACAGTTTGAAAAAGGATTCGGACTTTCATCGATGGAAAGTTACGTAAGATCATCGGGAGGAACGGTGGATTTTACGGCTGAAGAAGGAAAAGGATTCATGATACGCGCGATATGGAGGGATGAGAGATAATGGAAAAGAAAATAAAGGTACTGATCGCGGACGACCATAAACTGCTTACATCCGGACTGAAAATGGAGATAGGACTCTGGGAAGAATTCGAAGTAGTCGGAATAGCATCAAACGGCAGCGACACGATAACACTTTGTGAAGAACATAAGCCCGACATCATTCTAATGGACATGCAGATGCCTGTCATGTCGGGAGCCGAAGCTGCCGCGGCAATAAAGAAGGAACATCCGGATGTCAGGATCATAGCGCTTACCACATTTGACGATTATGAAACAGTTTCTTCCGCAATTAAATGCGGATGTGACGGCTTCCTTCTCAAGATAATAAGTCCGGAACAGCTGAGGACATCACTTCACGCCATCATGAACGGAGTCGGAGTGTTCGACGATGAAGCCATGTCAAAACTGAGGCAGATCGAATTAAGCAGATCGGGAACTGAATTCAGCGAACGGGAGACGGAAGTCCTTGAATACATCTGCAAAGGTCTGTCCAACAAGGAAATCGCGGAAAAGCTTTCGCTGCATACTGGGACAGTGAAAAACCTGGTGTCGATCATGCTAAACAAGACTTTTTGCATAAGCAGGACCGCGCTGGCAAGATATGCCATTGACAACGGGCTTGTGAAAACGGAAAAGGAATAACCCTCAAAGACAGTGCCATTTGGAATGACTTATGGCACTGTTTTTTTGCTCTGCCGCGAGAATATAATATTATGGGAACGTAAATACTGTATTATTGATCTTAATATGAGGAGGTTTTATCCGTGAAAAAACTATTCGCTATCGCTTTGGTTACACTAATGATTGTGACACTGGTTGCCTGTGCAGGAACGGGAAACAAGCCGTCCACAGACACGGGAAAGGATACGGGAGGATAACAGACAGAAATCGGCATCAATAACAACGCGTCTTCAGGAGCAATCGTAGGAGTAAAGAGCGATCTCTACGCGCCGAATGTGGGATCACAGGCCGACAAATACTGGCATGTTAAAGAGATAGAACAGGTAAATGAATTCGACAAAGACGGCAAATGCACGGTAAGGGACACGGTTTACTATCTTAAAAATGTATCAGATTACGAAGATACCAATGCCGAACTCGAGGGCGGCGGATGGAAACCTGTCTGGAGCGCGGACAAATCATATTTCAGCATTGACGCAGGCTTTAAAGACTATACCTCTGTCGAGGATGCGATTGACGATATGGAAAGAAACTTCCGCGGATATACGCTTACATATGAAAACGGAAGCACAAAACATATAGATCCTCCTTCGGATGATGAAAAAGTTAAGATAAACAAGGAAATATTCGGTTTCACATTTGACGACATCGAAACTTCTTACGGACAGTATGAATATACGTATACAAGGTTCAGAGACAAGGTCATGGTCACATATATCGACGGAGCCACCGTGGAAGATATAAACGCACTTGCAAAAGATGCTTTTGATGTCTGCCTTGGCATTGCCGACGAAGGCAAGATCTATAATTATCTCGGAAAATACGGTGATGAGCTGACGGAATCTCCCACAGTTGACAGCATTTTCGAATCGGCTACATTCAACTATTACAAAGACGGAAAAGAGATCACAGTACAGGCGGAGATCCTCCAGAGTGAAGGATTTGACAGCACACTCGCACTTCTCGTCTCCGTCATGAATTAACATTGCGGGCTATAGGGGAACAAAAAAATCCCTGTTGAAAAGACGCTTCCGGAAACGGAGGCATCTTTTCTTTGGTATTAACTTATTATCATATTGTCTCTGTCCTAGATAAGAGTTGATGTAGTTTTTTGACGCATAAACATACAGTCTCTCAGTCTCTCTGTCTGAGATAAAGTGTGCTGAAAATAACCAGGCAAAACAGTTGCATACAAAAATTCCTTTTTATGGGAAAAGTGTGCCTGTCTCTTGCAATGCGTATACATGTGTGGTATTATGAACTGTAACTATTTGTAGATAGTAACATAATGTTTTGAATAGGAGGATTAAACCGTGAAAAAGAAACTTTTAGCAACTGTTTTAGTGCTGATTATCGCACTATCCTTATTTCCTGTGTCGGCAATAGCGGCAACAAAACCGACAGACGCAGATTGGAAAACACCGCCCATAATTTCCGATTTGAAAATCGACCATGACGAATATCATGTGTGGCTTGAGGCTGAAATAAAGACGCCTGCAAATGTGCTCAACGCCATCGAATACTCTCAGGAAGGCGATAATTGGGAGGAAGTTGGGTACATCACTACCATTGAAATGAAGGTGACCATTGACGGCAAGGAATACGAGGACTACCTCGATATGAATTATTCGGAGAAAAATCCAGAGGTCAGCAATGGAGATTTCTGCGGCATTTATGAAACCGTGGGTCTGGCCGAGCTTCATGTGGATTCTGAAGTCAGAGCGCAAGTGCGCTATTGCGGATGGTATTTTCCCGATTCCATTTCCGATTCCCGTTTCAGTGACTGGTCTAATGAACTCGTACTCAATGAGAAGGCAGATTTTACCGCTTCACAATGGGCTTTGGCTGAACTCGCTGAAGCAGACAAATTAGGGCTTATCCCTGACAGTTTGAGAAATGCAGACCTTACGAAGCCTATTAC
>CACXBN010000110.1 GCA_902765885.1 uncultured Ruminococcus sp.
CTCGAAGACGAAGTTGTGGAAGATACGGAGCCAGTTGTCCTTACGGCAGATATCGTTCCAGAAGTATCCGGTCGGATAATCCGTGTCGCCTTCCTGCATGGGCGGGTTGCCTGCATGGCCATCCTCGGTTCCCTTGTTGAACGGCAGGAACTTCGGCTGTTTCGGGGACAGGTCGGTGCACATCCAGATCTCGTCCTCAGAGATAGCAAAATGCACGACAGCGCCACGCTTGTACATCAGCAGAAAGTTCTTGCGGTTCGTGCCGGGCTCAATCGGTTTACGCTCGGTCTGGTATTCCAGAATAGCATCCTCGACGCTCTGCGTAAGCTCTGTCTTAACCTCGGCCGTAGCGACAGGAATACCGTTGACGAAGAATACCAGATCCAGGGACTTGTTGCCCGCCGTCTGGTAATGCACCTGACGCATGACGCGCAGGATGTTCTTGTCGTAGAAGTCCTTCAGCTTCGGAAGTCTCGGGTCGTCCGGAATATGCCCGGAACAGACGATGGTCTGATATCCGGCCATAGCGAACCCGTCACGGAGCGTCAGAACCGTTCCTCTGACCTCCAGAGACTTCACAAGCTGGAGCTTCAGATTATTCTCCCAGTTCGCTCCGAACGCCTTCTGCATCTTTTCCACCTTGTCAGGAGCAGTGGTGGAGACGTATTCAATAAAATCCGGCAGATAAAGTGCCGTGTTCGGGTCGAATCCGGCGTCATTATTACTGATACGCCAACCATCGCCTTCAAGCATCGCGAGCTTCCCCGTGATGTAGGCCTCGAAGTTGACCTCAAGATGGATTTTGTCATTAAGTGTTACACTCATTTTGTAGCCTCCGTCTCTGTTGTCGGCTTATGTATTACGAACCTGTATTTTCCTTTGCCGGCGCCAATTATTTGTTCTGTTAATTTCAGATCATGCATTTTTTTTAGCAAGGTAGAAGCCGGCCTTTCTGTAATTTGCAGTACGGCAACAACATCTGAACGGCCAAATATTTTTTCCATACCGAATGCTTGATACAGACGTTCAATGTTGTTTCTTGTTTTCGGGCTGACCGAAGTGTCGTCGGGAATGCTGAATGTGTCGTTTTCAGTCCCAATGTGCTGTTCAATGTGCTGTTCAATGTGCTGTTTATCACCCGAATGTGCCGTTTCTGACCACGCGACATGCAAGTATCTGTTCTTCAGTTCATTGTGCTCACCCATCAGAAGATTGCGAAGGAATCGCTCAAGATAGCTAATATTTACACGGATGCCCTGCGTTAGGTCATTGTAGTTGGCCCTCACAAGTGCATTACGGAAATACCAGGCGTTCTTCGCAAATATATCGTTCGTAACGTTAAATCCCAGTGATCTCAGGTATTTTATAAAGAATACGGCAGTCGTCCTTGTATTGCCTTCACAAAATATATGAATCTGCCAAACACCGGATATGAATTTTGCCAGATGAATGATGATATCACTCATATCGAGATTGCTGTAGTCGAATTCTTTCTCTACCTGAAAATCGTAATTCAGCGTTTCCCTTAGTTCCAGTGCACCGCCATACATAACAGATGCTCCGTTCAGCACCCATTCTTTTTTGGATATATTATAGTCGCGAAGTTTCCCTGCATGTCGATATATACCCTGGAACAGTCTTCCGTGGATCGCGATGTACTGTGTGGGGGAAAAGACAAAGGAGTTTTCGGATAAAATCTCCGCAATCCTGACAGCAACCTTATCTGCTTCTTCTGTGCGTTCGGGAAGATGGTGGATGTTTTCCTCGTAATAGGTGTCAATCAGGCGTTTAGCGTCATCTATGCTGATTTCCCCTTCAATATTTTCTTTTGCGGTCTTTAGAAGATACTCTGATGGTTTTATCCGGTCAACATCCTGAAGGCCGATGGCGGTTTGCCAGGCATAGGCTTTTTCGAAAGTTCCTGGTTCACCAGAAACAAAGTACTCCGCAAACGGATCAACATTTTCATCTGGCAGGTTAGGAATTGTCTTCTCAGGCATTTTTAGTCACCTCCATGCAATCAATCTTTCCTGTGACGGCATTATAAATGATGGATTTGCGGTATTCTTCGAGCTTCTCTATAATCAATTCATGCTTTGCCTGGGCCTTGCGAACGGTTCCGTCAACAGTGTCAATCCTGTCTGCTATTGCTTCCTGAACATCAAATGAAGTTACAGGAAACGGGGTTAATGAAACCTTGTCTTTAGTGAAATGTGAAAAGGTTGCTGTATTGCATGCGTATGCAATATATCCGTGTTTTACCAAGTGTTCTATCAGATACTTAAGATAGCGAACGCTTCCTGTTTGGCTTGCTCTGATACGTAAAACCGAATTCTGAATATATGTTGTCCTACTTTGTTCCGAAACGATGAAAGCATTACCAGCGCCAGCCCCACCTTCAACAATCAACAAGTCGCCATTGGTAACTTCGTATAATTTTTTTTCATTTGGAGAAAACCACATCTCTTTGAGACCATTTTGATTAATGTTGTCAAAATGAATATCGCCAGCACAGTAATATCTCTCAAGCGTATCATTTTTATCTCGTTGCTTCGGACAAAGCATTTTCCCGAGCGTGACATCGAAATGCATTCCGATTCGGCTAATGCTAACATTTTTGGGTAAGGTTGGGAACCATATATTATTCGTTTCGTAAGTATCGTTCGCACCTTGGAAAGAGACGAGGCGTGCAATTTCAGCACCTCTATACTCTTCCAGCTTCTCAATAATCTTCTTATGCCGTTCAATCGCCTCGTCGATGGCGGAGCATTTGGAGTCGAGATAGCGGACGATGGCCTGCTGTTCCAAAATGGGAGGAATGGCTAAATAGATTTCATTCATATTCCCCTGTGTCAATTTTGGGAATACGCTACCCGTCAGATAGTCACTATAGTCTACTACACGTAGCGCATACGCGAGGTATTCCGCCATAACGGCCTCGTTATTCTTAAGAACATGGATATGATTGTTGACCCATATCTTACCTTTGCTAAGGATCGATACAGAACGCGTATCATCAAAAAACGGAGCTCCATCCTCCCCGACCAGCACTAATGTGTCGTCAAAAATATAGTCATTGACATAATCTACAATGCTACCTGCCCCCCAATAAGGATATGGTCCAGCAACACGCAGAGTGGCATCCACCGGTATTCTTTTGCCATCAAGGCATGTAGACAACGTTTTTACACGTCGCTTCTGCCATTTGTCTGGAATGAGTCCAAGATATGATATGCCTGTTTCTTTCATTTCTCTACTCATAAGAACTCCTTCATAAACCCTTCGAGACCGCTTTCAAGTTCCATAATTTCGGCAGCGATCTCTTCGGGCCTTCTCGGTTCTTCGTAGTGGTAGAAGAATTTGTTGAAGCTGATGTTCGTACCGACGATTCCTACCTGTCCGTCCTGCAGAGGCCCTTTGTCCCTGACAGACTCATCAATCCAGGTCTCCGGAGCGTAGGGAAGAACTTCGCTTGCCATGTAATCCTCAAAAGATGTGCCGAACGGGATGTTCTCTGTATCCTTCAGGTCGGGGTCAGCCATTACAGCACCATTCTTATCATGCACGATCGGATAGTCAGAACCGCGCTCCAAGCAGTTGTCACGCAGTGCTTTCGCTATTACGGCTCCAGTAACTTCCGGCTTATCCATCTCAGCTCTGGCATTCTTGGCAACAGAATCCGCCACTTCATACGGGACAATGTCCTTACCGTTCTCTTTTACGAGATCGGTGATAAAACCGGTCAGAATGGCCTTGTTTGCGTCGGAAAGCTTTGCCATCGGCTTGCAGTCCAGAGCTGCCCGTACATTGTTCTCAGACAGCCTCAGAACGGCTCTGAGGGGCCTCTGGGTGGTCACCTTACGGAACATGAAGGTCTCTGCCGGGACCAGAACACTGTTTCCGTGGTCATGACCGTTGATATAGGTGTCGATGATCCAGTTACGGTCTGCCTCGGCGACTTCGTACCTCTTGTTTCCCTGGTTCTTACGCATGGATGTTTTGCGGTCGGAGGCATCGATCAGCTGAACGAAGCCCTTGCGTTCATCCGGCTTTTTCGTGGAAAGTATCCAGAGATAGGTATTGATGCCCGTGCGGAAGAAGATCGACTCCGGAAGTTTCACGATACAGTCGATGACATCCTTCTCGAACAGCCATCTGCGGATGTTGGAAGAACCGGAGCCGGCATCACCCGTGAAGAGAGGAGACGCCGACAGAACGATGCCTGCCTTGGAACCGCCTTCTTCTTCAGACTTCATCTTGCTCACGACATGCTGAAGGAACAGCATGGATCCGTCGTCAACTGAAGGAAGACCTGCGCCGAACCGTCCGGCAAAACCGAGACGTGCCTCTGCGAGTACATCCTGCTGTTCAACCTCCCATTTTTTGCCGTAGGGCGGATTGCTCAGGATATAGTCGAAGCGGTCATACTCGAACTTATCGTCGTTCAGAGTATCGCCGTATTCGATATGCGAAGACATATCTTTGATCTGGTCGTACACGTCATTGTCTTCGTTGCTGACGTTTCTGAGAAGCATGGAAGCCTTGCCCATCGCCCAGGACTCCGGTTCGTACTCCTGACCATACGGAACGATGATGGCGGGAGCCGTCATCTTCTTATCCTTGTGCCACTCATCGAGTTGGTCAAGGGCATCAGAAATGAACCCGCCGGTTCCCATCGTCGGGTCATACATGGTACGGACAATGCCGGTGTCGCTAGTCATCAGCTCATCATCATTGGCGAAGATCATGCCGACAGCAAGGCGAACCACATCCTTCGGAGTCATGAAGTCCTCGGCATTCTCTGCGATGGACTCACCGAACTTCTGGATGAGGTGTTCGTAGATATTCGACATTTCGCGGTCGGATACCGCTTCAGGGGAGAGATCGAACCCTGCAAAC
>CACXBN010000111.1 GCA_902765885.1 uncultured Ruminococcus sp.
GCGGGGTTCGTGCATATACCGTTCACAAGGGAACAGGCGGAAAGATCAGGAGCGCCTTGGATGACTTCCGAAGACGCGGCACATGCTCTCAAGGCAGCTGTATCGGTCTTGTAAACAAATACAAAAACAGTTAACAGAACACCCCTGACTTTTCGAAAGTTCAAAGGCCATTGGGCCGGAAAAGTCAGGGGTTTTTCATATGTCACCGGGCAGGAAAATTATTGATATATGTCGGGAACGATTGTATAATTAAGACACAAAGAGGCTGCTGCGGATTTGTTCTATGGGTTTGATCAAAGAATGAGTCTCATGAAAAACATATCACGGCAGCCGGTAATAAATGGGAGGTACGCTCGTGCATCTTTTGTTTGAACTGTTTCTGACCATGTTCAAAATAGGGTTGTTTACGTTTGGCGGAGGGTATGCCATGATAGCCCTTCTCGAACATGAGCTTGTTGAGAAAAAGAAATGGCTCGATAAAGACGAATTTCTCGACATGGTAGCCATTGCGGAATCGACTCCCGGTCCTATAGCGATAAATGCAGCAACTTATATCGGACATAAAATGTCAGGATTCTGGGGAGCTCTTACGGCCACGATAGCCGTATGTATCCCTTCTTTTGTAATAATATATGTGATTTCTCTTTTCTTTGATGCTTTCATTTCGATGAAGCTTATTTCATATGCTTTTAAAGGCATCAGGGTTTGTGTGATCTACCTCATTGCCTCAGCCGGTCTCCGTATAATGAAAAGCCTGCCGGGCAAAGCGTTTGATTATATTATCATATGTGCAGTCGGGGGCTGCATGATAGTTCTTTCGCTCTTTGCCGTCAGCTTCTCCACGGTCTTCTATATTTTGATCTGCGGCACTTTGGGAGTGCTCGTGTACCTTGTAAAGCGCAGATCCGAAAGGAGGGACGGCGGACGATGATATATTTGAAACTGTTTCTTACTTTTCTTGAAGTAGGAGCCGTATCATTCGGAGGCGGTTATGGGATGATCTCGCTGGTAAGGGAACATGTCCTCGCCAACGGGTGGCTGACCGAGGAAGAATTTCTTGACATAATCGCTGTTGCAGAGTCAACACCCGGTCCGATAGCTGTCAATGCTGCTACATTTATAGGATCAAAACAGGGTGGAATTCTCGGTTCCCTGTGTGCAACGCTTGGAGTCATTTTACCGTCATTTATCATAATTCTGATCATTGCTTCTCTTATACATGGCTTTTTGAAATACAAAGGGGTGCAGGCATTCCTGAAAGGTGTCCGTCCGTGCATAGTTGCGCTCATTCTCGCAACAGCAGTCACCATGGCGCTGAGCGTGCTGTTTGGAATAAAAGAACTGTCCGGAGGAGTGAAAATCGACTGGAAAGCCGTGATAATTCTCCTTTTGCTCATTGCCTTGCCGTTTGCATCGAAAAAACTGTTCAAGAAGAAACCGTCCCCGATCATAATGATCCTTATTTCGGCAATTCTGGGCATGGCAGCATATTCCATGCCGGAACTATAGAAAAAACAAATCACCGGAACCAATTGAGATTCCGGTGATTTGTTTTTTATATTTGATTTCCGTAATATTTCAGATCATTTCTTGTTTTTAAGATATTCATCGTACTGCGTCTGGATATTCTCGAGAACATCCTTCATGTCACTGATTGACTGCTGAAGCGCAGTGTTCGCACTGTTCTCAGTCGATCTGTAGAATGATGCGAATGATGACTGATTCTTGCTTATTGATTCATACATACCGCTTGTGAATATATCAGGACTTTCCGGGAAATCCCATACCAACGGGAAAGCGTTTCCGTAAGTGTCATGAATGAGCTGGATCATTTCGGCATTTGCTGATTCTCTTGCATATCTGATCTTAAGAGTCGATTCATAATACTTCTGCATTACGGTTTCCGCAGTGCTCCTTGAAAGAGCTTCTATAACCGCACTTACAAATCCTAGGTTTGCGAAGGATACCGTAATCGGAATAAATCCTGCTTCTGATGTGTCGTGAATTGTAGAAACATACTCTTTCTGGAATTCATCGAGTTTCGGATACGGAAGAACGGCAAGGTCAAGTTCCGCATTTGCGAATATCTGAGATTCAAGTGAACCGAGTCTCTGGTATGTAAGGAAGAGTATATTGCCTTCCACGAAATTATCGATGGTGTCCTGGTTGTCGGTGTGTACTCCGACTGCCGTTTCATCGGCATTGAACAATGCAGAAAGCTTATCTATGAGGGCAACTGTACGTTCATTGTTGACTGTGATGCTCGGATATCCTTCCGAATCTCTGGCAATATATCCGGGATCTGCAGTTGCGAGCCATGGAATCATTGGTCCCCACCATTGCCACAGGACAAGGCCCCATTTGTCGCGTCTGTCGCGCTTGTGGTTACCCTGGATGTCCTGATATGTCGGGTGAGATCCGTCTTCGCCGCCCTTGATGATCGTGTACAGAGCATCCAAAGTCCAGTCACCGTTACGGACAAGATCATATACTGAATCAGGATCACATCCTATTTCTTTGTAGTAATCTTTGTTCATCAACAGACAGTGGCTGCTTCTCGTAATATCAATGAAGTAGTCGCCTGCAAGCATGAATCTTGTGTTGTAGTTCAATGACGAGGAACGCATGAACTCATCATACCAGTATTTTTGACTGAAATCAAAATACTCTCCGTATGAGGCATCATGGATAATTTGTTCTGTTGAAAGACGAGTGAGTGATACATCGTTTATGATCAGATGAACACCATCAGCTCCAGCTTTAACAAGTTCACGGACCTTGTCGTTGACTTCGGTGAAATCATAGTCGGATTCGATGTAGTTGAGTTTGATGTTGAGATCGCTTTCTACTTTCTTGTTTCTTTCAAGAGCGGAATTGGCTGCCTTATCAGCGCTTGCTTCTTCCTCACCCTGGATGAGGTAGTTTGAAGAGCTGAAAGATGCCGTATCAACATTTACCGATGTCTGAATTGTAAACAGCTCACCCTTGTAATCCAATCCAGCCAGGGGATTTGTTTCCTCAGTTTCACCAGATGGCTGATTAGTATCGGTGCTGGCTTTAGTGTCGGTCTGTGGATTGTTTCCTTTGTCGCAGGCAATAAGCCCGACAGCAAAGGTGAAGACCAGCAACAGACATACAATTCTCTGAATCTTGCTCATGAGCAAACTCCTTTTCAAATTGATTATCTCTTGGTGTTAGTACCGAGGTATATTAAACTATATCTTAATGTCAAAGTCAAGAAATTTTTTATGAATATAGAAAAAAATAACTATTTTTTAACCCGAAAACAGCGTGGTAATTATGCATGATTAAGACTTTTTGTCAGCAGGCATAATCATTATTGAACGGATGTCTTGTTATTTTTCGCAATTTATGGTATCATTATACGGATTATTTGAAATTCAAGACTCGGATAGAGATATGGATAAAATCAAAAAACAAAAATTTATTATTGTCTCAACTGCCGTTTCTATTGTTCTGGCGGTTGTGACGGCGGTATCATATTTTATCGCAATGAAAAATGATTTCGATTCTTCGATTGAACATTTCGCCTCCGGCTCTGCAGCATTTGTGGTTTTTGCGGTTTCGGCAGCCGTATCAGCAGTCTTTTCGCTTGCATTATCCGCGGTTCTGA
>CACXBN010000112.1 GCA_902765885.1 uncultured Ruminococcus sp.
CAAATACAGGCTCAGGGATGTAAACAAAAAGGTAAAAAGCATCGCACAAAAGTACGGGTTCAACATTGATCCCAAGAAGCGCGTCCACGAGATGTCTGTCTCTGAAAAACAGACTGTTGAGATTATCAAAGTGCTGTACAGAGGCGCCGATATTCTTATTCTTGACGAACCTACCGCCGTTCTTACTCCTCAGGAAACATCAAAGCTGTTCGATATCCTTAAGGTAATGAAAGAGGACGGAAAGTCCATTATTATCATAACCCACAAGATGAGCGAGGTGCTTTCGGTATCTGACCGTGTTGCCGTTCTCAGAAAAGGCGAATACGTAGGTACGGTAAAAACATCGGAAGCATCTGTCGAAAGTCTCACCGAGATGATGGTGGGCAAGAAAGTTGAACTCAACATTACAAGAACAAAAGTGGAAAATCCGGTCGAAAGACTCATGGTAAAGGATCTCCACTGTCTGGATCCGGATGAGATAGAAGTCGTAAAGGGAGTTTCATTTACTGCGTATGGCGGAGAAATTCTTGGTATTGCAGGAATAGCAGGAAGCGGCCAGAGGGAACTTCTTGAGACGATAGCCGGTATTTGCAAACCGGTATCAGGAGAGATTACATATAACGATCCAAAGACCAATGAGATCGTGAATCTGAGAAACAAGACTCCTATGCAGATAAGAGAGCTTGGTGTAAGATTGTCATTCGTCCCCGAAGACCGTCTCGGAATGGGCCTTGTCGGAAACATGGACATTACCGACAATGTTATGCTCAGATCATATAAGAAAGGGCATTCTCTGCTGCTCAACAGAAACACTCCTCATAAACTTGCAGAGGAGATAGTTGACAATCTTGAAGTAGTTACTCCAGGACTAAGCACCCCTGTAAGAAGACTGTCCGGAGGAAATGTTCAGAAAGTGCTTGTCGGACGCGAGATATCGTCATCTCCCACTGTGCTGATGGCAGCATATCCGGTCCGCGGACTTGACATAAATTCATCATATGCAATATACAACCTTCTGAACGAACAGAAGGCAAAAGGAACGGCAGTCATATTTGTCGGAGAGGATCTTGATGTTCTCATCGCTCTGTGCGACAGAATAATGGTTCTCAATTCCGGTGTTATAACAGGCGTTCTCGAAGGTGATAAAACAACCAAGGAAGAAGTCGGATATCTGATGACCGCTCATGAAGACGACATCAGAAAAGGCGGAGAGGAGACTGGCAAATGAGAGACGAAAAAATAAAATCCTCGAAAGAGCCTTTGATCCATATAACGAAAAAAGAGGACATGCCGCTCTGGAAAGCCATACTTGTAAGAGTAGTGGCAATACTCATAGCCTTTCTGTTCTCATCTTTGCTGGCATATCTTTTCATAGGCGCGGATCCCGGAAAGTTCCTTAAGGCGTTTGTGGATGCAAACTTCGGAACAGGCGACCGTGTCTGGGTGCTCATAAAAGATGTCGCGGTGCTTCTTTGCATAGGCATAGCAGTAACGCCGGCATTCAGAATGAAATTCTGGAATATCGGAGCAGAAGGACAGGTGCTCATAAGCGCGCTTGCATCTGTTGCCGTGATAATGTATGCTCCGGCGGAATGGCCTGAATGGCTGCTTGTTCTCATGATGCTTGTTGCCGCGATCCTTTCCGGTATGATATGGGCCATTATTCCGGCCATATTTAAGGCAATCTGGAATACAAATGAAACATTGTTCACCCTGATGATGAACTATGTTGCCACATACTTCGTCGGATACTGTCTTATAAAATGGACACCGAACGGATCATCAGTTCTCGGAAGACTGTCACGCGGATATCTTCCGGTTCTCGGAAATCAGTATCTGCTCCTGATCCTCGTTGTAGCTGTCGTGACAGTAATAATGTTTATTTACATGTACTACAGCAAGCAGGGATATGAGATATCCGTAGTCGGAGAATCCGTACGCACTGCTAACTATATAGGCATTAATGTCAAAAAGGTGATTGTGAGAACAATGGCCATATCGGGACTGCTGTGCGGACTCACGGGATTCCTCATAGTGGCAGCCCTCGACCACTCTGTTTCGGTCACAACGGTCGGAGGCAGAGGATTCACGGCCATCATCGTTTCATGGCTTGGAAAATTCAATCCGTTTATCATGATACTGACGTCTTTCCTGCTCGTGTTTATCTCACAGGGGGCCGGAAGACTTTCAACGGTATTCAGAGTGAGCAATGCATTCCCGGATGTCGTTGCGGGAATAGTCATATTCTTTGTCATAGGATGTGAATTCTTCATAAGATATAAACTTCACTTCCGCCACAGCAAGACAGAAGGTTCAGGAGGCGGAGACAAGGCCGGAATCAAGGGACCGGACAGTAATGATAAGAAGCCGGATGTGCCGGAGAAAAAAGATGAGGGGGTGAGCTGATGGATATCGGACTTAAAATACTGTATTTTCTTCTCAGTTCGCTTGCCATTGGGACTACATTCCTGTATGGTTCAACGGGTGAGATCATTACCGAAAAAGCCGGACATCTGAACCTCGGAATTCCCGGAATCATGGGAATGGGAGCAGCCTGTGGATGTGCAGTACTCAACGTTCTCTGCGCAGACGGAGTCAACATGCATCCCGCACTCATCGTGATTCTCGGCATCCTTGCCGCTTTTGCAGGGGGAGCACTGATGGGACTGCTGTACAGTTTTCTTGCGGTTACATTGAGGGCAAATCAGAATGTAACAGGTCTTGCGATGACAACATTCGGAATAGGCCTTTCCAAATTCATATTCAACAAACTGAGCGGCTCGCTTTACATAAGAGCTTTAAAATATTACCGTTTCCCGTTTGCGGACAGGACGGATGACCTCCACTTCATGGGAGTTATGGTGTTTCTCGGACTGATCATTGCGATAGTTGCATCGATCGTTCTTACAAAAACAAGAGTCGGTCTCTATCTCAGAGCCGTTGGAGAAAGCCCGGCGACTGCCGATGCC
>CACXBN010000113.1 GCA_902765885.1 uncultured Ruminococcus sp.
ATAGCGGAAATGTCCCTGAAAAAAGGTAAAAAAATATGCTTTCCGAGGTGTGACAAGAAAAATCACACAATGGAATATCATGTTGTGGAGTCACTTGATGAACTGAAACCGGATACATACGGAATATGTGAACCTCCGGAGACGAACCCAAAGTACGATCCTGACAGTACTGCGGCTGCAGTATGCTTCGTTCCCGGACTTGTTTATGACAGATACGGATACAGACTCGGATATGGTAAGGGATTCTATGACAGATACCTGTCCCGGTTCTCCGGATGCAGCATAGGAGTAGTGTATTCTGATTTCGTGCTCGAAGAGGTGCCGAGAGGAAGATATGATGTGATGGTTGACATATTGCTTACCGAAAAGGGAGTCCGTGTCACAAAATCAACAGGAAAGTCACACAGCAGAAAGGGTTAAGCTTTGAACTCCGAATTTAAGGCACATATTATCACACCTATTCTCATTATAGTTGTATTTGCGCTTATAATAACACTGGAGGTCATTCCCGCAGACACATTCGGCGCCAATGACAGTCCGTATCTCGCAGCAGTAATAGTGCAGCTCATAACAATAGCGCTGCCGACGCTCTTCTACTGTATGATGAGAGGGAAAAAACTGACAGGAAACCTGAGACTCAGGCTTCCCGAATCTTACACAATCCTCTATACGGTTTTCGTGACACTGTTTCTCATATGCGGAGTTGCCCTCATAAGCATCATTGAATATTCCATAGCTCCTGGATCTTTTGAGACCACATCAGCCACGGAATATGCATCTCTTGCCAGACGCGGCGGTTTCTTCAACGAAGCCTACCTGATCATTACTTTCTGCCTGCTTCCCGCAGTCAGTGAGGAATTGCTTTTCCGCGGGGTCGTTCTGGCAGAGTATGAGAAGAACGGAGTATTCATGGCAGTGATTATGAGCGTTCTGTATTTTTCAATGTCTCATTTTTCACTCTCAAGGCTCCCGGTATACATTTTTTCCGGTATAGTGCTGGCATCTGCGGCATATGCAACAAGATCTGTTTTTGTCACGATGTTGATTCACATGCTCAACAACACCGTGGTACTGTATGCGGAAAACTACGTCCTCAGACTTGTGGACAGAAGAAATTCGAGCCTTATGCTCATGCTCATCATCCTTGCGGGAGTATTTATGATAAGCGGTGTGGTTGCGGGGTTCGAGGCGTACCGTGTATACAGGACGTATGCGGTCAGAAATGTGGATTCGGATTACAGGGTAAAACGAAAGAGCGGGCTGTTCAGCAGAATACAGCAGAATTTTTTCTCCCCGACCTTTCTTATTACCGTTATAATGTATGTAGGTTTCATAATATACAAAATGAGAAAATGAAAACTGCTCCAATCAAGCTTTAGGTGGTGATCTTACGGATCAGAACAATAAAAATATAATAAACAACGATGACAGGATCGAGGCTTTCGAGATCACTCCAAGGTCACGTGAAACCGAAGGCAGGCCTGTTCAGCGTAAAGCAGCGGAAACAGGCTATCAGCGTATGGAACGCGATAACAGCAGGGCGGCGGCACCCGGCCAGAAATCATCTCCTTCTCCGGCATCAAATGATGTGAAAAAACCGGTTCAAAGAAAGCCGCAACCTCAACAGGTTTTACAAAAGCAGGCTCCCGCTTCCAAACCCCCGGTACAGGAAAAGGCACAGGCAACAGAGCCCGGGGAAACCGGAAATGACATTCAGCAAAAGACGCCGATGTCAAAAAGCGCAAGGGCAAGAATAACTGCTGCGGCAATGAACGCTAAAAACCTGCAGAATACCCCCAGGACAGTCAGATCAGGTGATCTTCCCAAAGCCGGGCCTGAAGAAGCTAAGAACAATATGACCGCAGACACTTCGGAATTTGACGAAAGCCAGATGATGAAGACAAAAACGACCGATATCGGCATGCGTGAAGACAAAACTTCAGAGGATAGCGTAAAACCTTCAAAAAAGGGAAAGAAGAAAGGAAGCGGAGCCGGAAGCAATACCCTTATGAGCATCGTGAAGGCTATCGTCTATATTGTCTTTGTCGGAGTCGTTTCAATATTCCTTGCAATAGCGATCATAACAGTCGCCAATGATGTTTTTGCATTTGTGAAGTCGGATGAACCGGTCGAGATAACTCTGAATGAGAATACCACGCTTGACGAGCTGGCTGACTTGCTTCACGACAAGGGAGTCATTAAATATCCGGAAATATTCAAACTGTACGCAAAGTATAAAAAAGATGACCAGAAATACATAGCCGGTACCTATACGATAAACGGTATGATGAATTATTCCACTCTTCTCGGAGAGTTCAAGGAAAAATTCGACTATGGTACTGTGCGTGTCACTATCCCTGAAGGATATACGACGGATGAGATAATAGATCTTTTCGTGTCACTTGGGATAGGCACCAGAGAAGGCTTTGTCGATGTGATCCAGAATGACGAATTTGATTTCTGGTTCCTCGATGAAATGGAGGAAAACGGGATCAGTGAAGACAGGATCTACAGACTGGACGGATATCTTTTCCCTGATACATACGAATTTTACAAAGGTTCAAGCGAGAGAACCGTCATAAGAAAAATGCTCAAAAGGTTTTCTCAGATATTCACTTCAGAATACAGGAAACAGTGTGAAACTCTCGGATATACGGTGGATCAGATCGTGACTCTTGCTTCAATAATAGAAAAAGAAGCAGCTTCGCCTTCGGAATTCTTCCTTGTTTCGTCCGTGTTCCACAACAGGCTCAACAACAGATGGGTATATCCCAGACTTGAAAGTGACGCAACTGTCGTTTATGTCATACAGCATGAAACGGGAGAGCGTAACGTTGACCTGACCTATGATACTCCGTATAACACATATCTTTATGACGGACTGACGCCCGGACCGATATCCAATCCTTCCGCTAGTGCCATGCTGGCTGCATTGTCTCCTCAGGAAACCAATTATTTCTATTTTGTTTCAAACAACGGGACGACGTATTTCTCCGAAACTAAGGCTCAGCATGATGCATTGGTCGAGCAATTCAGACAGGAAGCTCTTGAGAAGGAAACAGAACCGGTAGGATTATATTAAACAGAATGAGGTGTTGTTCCGACACCTCATTTTTTCACTGATTATTTGCAGGAGAAAAATCAGAATATGGAAAATGTTATCATGAGCAATAAAAGCGCCATGCTTACCGATATAAAAAAAGAGCTTGACATGTGCATCGATATTATCGGCGAAGCTGACCGTGTTTTATCGGCAAAAGGAACGTATCTGGAAAATGAAAATGCCGGCACGGGCGTGACGGTTGGGCTATTGGAACTTCGAGAAGACAAAGCAGGAAGTCGAAAGCCGGAAGAATCAAGAGGATACTTCAGAGTTCCGAGGGTGATAGAATGATGAGAGATATCTTTCCGAAAACCGTAATGGAATGTGCAGAAGCTCTTCTGAAAAAGGAGATAACATCGGAAGAGATAACGGAGCATTATACCGATAAAATATGCGGGTACGAAAACTCCGGAGTTTTCATTACCGAATGTTCCGAAAAAGCCCTGAAAGCCGCGAGAACATTTGATTCGTGTGAAAACGAAAAACTCATCACGGGAATACCGTATGCCGTAAAAGACAACATAGCAGTTTCAGGTGTCAGGATGACATGCGCATCAAAACTTCTTGAGAATTATGTTCCTTCGTACACCGCGACCGTATGCGAAAAAGCAGGCGGAATAATACTCGGAAAGACAAACATGGATGAATTTGCCATGGGTTCGTCAAGTGAGCGCTCTGCTTACGGAATCGTCAGAAATCCTCTGGATGCGACAAGATCATGCGGGGGATCATCGGGAGGCTCGGCAGCGGCTGTTGCCGCGGGCCTCGCTCCATGGGCGCTCGGGACTGACACCGGCGGAAGCGCGAGACAGCCTGCTGCTTTCTGCGGAATCGTGGCAATGAAGCCCACGTACGGTCTTGTTTCAAGATTCGGAATGACAGAGCTCGCATCTTCTCTCGATACAGTCTGCCCCATGACCTCAAACGTTAGGGATAACGCAATGGTGCTTACCGAAATATCGGGATATGACCCGAAAGATATGACATCCGTCAGGAGAAAACAGGAAAAATATGATTCCTGCATTGACGGAGGAATATCCGGCATGCATGTCGGCGTGATATCCGATTATGGAAAATCATGTGACGAAGATGCAAAGAAAATATTTTTGAGAGCGGGAGAGATACTTGGACGGGCAGGAGCCGAAATCTCGGAGATCGATATTGAGAGAGAACTGTGTTCACTCGATATTGCAATTGCTTCATATTATATTATAAATACCTCAGAGAGCGCATCCAATATGGCAAGGTTTGACGGCATAAGATACGGCATGAGGAATGAAGGAAATTCATTTGAAGATATTATCTCGTCAACAAGGAGTGATTATCTGGGGGAGGAAGTGAAGAGGAGAATAGTATCCGGAACCTACCTCCTTTCGACCGTTGACGGTCGGAATTATTACGACAGAGCGAATCATGAGAGACACCTTCTGTGTATGAAATACGAAGAACTCATGAAAAAATATGACTGCATACTCATGCTGACATCGGAAACCAAG
>CACXBN010000114.1 GCA_902765885.1 uncultured Ruminococcus sp.
ATCCGCGTTTTTATACTTGAAATATCCCATTCTCCACCAATCCTCAGGAACGTAGATTTCACCATTCGTACCGAGAATTGTCATCTCACAATCCGTATCATAGTCCATGCTGATTTCACAGACCGCAACAGAATTCTCAAAGGAGAACGAGATGATACCGTAGGTGATTTCTCCGGAATCATTTCGTACTAAATTGACGGAGCAGTCATTGTAATCCAGTCCAAGTATCTTTACAATTGCGCAAACCGGGTAATAGGCCAGATCGATGAAGTCATAATAAGATTCCCCCTCAAACATCTTCTTAGAGATAGAACACCTGATGCTGATGAGATCGCCAATCAGATTGCCTCTTGCCATCCAAAGAAGCTGACCGAAGGCCTGCTGATGGATCGTCAGGACATTACCGAAGAAGACGGAACCTTTCTCCTTAGCCAGTTCATCGATACGCTGCTGCTCCTTCACATCCAATGTGACAGGCAAATCACAAATCACGTGCTTGCCGCTGTTGATCGCAGCCTCAAGATACCCCAGACGCTTTTCTCTCGGAACTTTCAGAGAAACAATATCAACACTGTCCAGGAATTCCCCATAGTCTGAATAGCCCTGATTCATTTCATAACGTTCCGCAAACTTCTTCGCGGTTTCTGCATCCTCGGAAAAAGAACTCTCTACATGAATGCCGCTTACGACTTTAGGCTCGCGTACAGAATCCTTATCGTCCAGATCGTCTGTTGCGATTCCATATTTATAGATGTTCAACGTCTCCTGGCGAAGCTGCGTGCTGGAAATGTTTTTCGTCCTCTCAAGGTACTTGATTTCACAGTACTTACCGATATGATCAAATTTCCCTTTCCAATCGGATCCGATTACAAATACGTCTACGTGATATTTGATGATATCGTGTATCTTCTGTCCCAGGTACTCCTCCACGATGATCTTGTCTGCAAAACCAGTCTTCTTGACGTTTTCAATCCTTGTTGCCAGGCTGTCCTGAACGGACAGTTTACCTCTCTCAGCGTCATAAGTCTCTCCTGTGACACCAACGATCAGGTAATCTCCTTCTTCTTTGGCCCGTTTCAGGATGTTATAATGTCCCTGGTGAAACAAATCGAATGTTCCGTATGTGATTACTGTTCTCATAATTGCTCCCCTATCAGTGTTTGAATATGGTTTCCTGCACAGTCAGCTAGAACAACTGTTGTGATTCATAGATCCAGTCCGGATTATCAGAGCCATTGACTGTCTTATATACTGCTCTTGTTACTATCTTATTAGTCGTCACGCTTGCAGCCGGGCTCGCATCTGATGGATCATACTGCTCATTTCCTGCTATCCTGCAGATGACCTGATAATTCTTGTTTGGCGTCAGCCCGCCGAAAATGACACTGTCTTCGTTTTCTCCCGGGGTGACCCAGTTCTCGCCATTATCGATGCTGTACTCGACAATGAAATTTTCACTTTCTGCAATCCGGCCCGCTTCAATCGACGTGGAACTTATCGCTGTTGCAGTCGGTGCTGCAGCCGGTGCTGCCCACTTTTCCTTTGGCGTTGAAACGACTATGCCATCAATCTTTGAATCAGCTCCGGTGGCAACATCTCTCTTCCATATCTCATAAGCTGTGTTTGGCGTCAGCCCGTCGAAGACAACACTGTCTTCGCCTTCTTCCGGTGTTTTCCAGTCTTCTTCATTTGCATTGCTGACAGCTTCACTACCGGCAGACATAATGATGTACTTGTACTTGTCTCCATCTTCGATCTGATTCAGATTCAGTCTGATTGTTGTACTGTCAAGTGCCTCTGCGATCGGTGTCGAGACATTTTCCGTTCCCGGATCGTTGGAGGTGCCACTCTGATCGCCGCTCTGATTTCCAGCGCCAGCAGCCGCAGCATCCCCGGGGACTTCCACGGTTTCTGTGCCGGTTTTATAGCTGTAACTTACACGACCGCCTCTGCCTTTTGGGAAGTCATTGGTCGTCATGTACATGCGGCCTTTTTTGTTCAGAGATGTGAAGTAGATCGCTTCCGGAACATATTCTGTACTGGACGTTATCTTCCAATGCTGCGAAAACTTCTTGGCAACGTTCGGCTTGTTTCCCTTAAAGAGTGTGGACATCTTGACTCTGTCCACATAACCGATTCTGCTGTTGCCGCCTTTGCCTTCATCGCCGTAAGGCATATACAGGAAGCCGTTGTGGTAGGTGACGCCCTGTGCCGTTCCTTCCCTCTTTCCTGTCTTTGGTGCGGCAAACCGCTGGCTGTCGACCTTCACGAAAGTAGCCGATGTTGATTTGAGGGAACTAAGATAGACCATGTTCATTCTTCTTCCGACTTCCACAACAAATACCGGCTTCTTTACCTTCTTTTTTCCTACCTTGACCTTACGAACGCCGCAGTAGGTAATACCACGCAGATCCGTTCCGGATCTGGCATCCAGTTTCTTGAAAGTAACCTTATATACCTTTGCCTTGCCTTTATTGAAATCGGACAGCTTGATCATGCAAGCGGTTTTGTTTCCCGCACCGCCCTTGGCAACAAAGAGATATTTCGCTGATCCCTTCTTATAAACCGTTGCTCCGTTGCAATGTCCAAGCTGTTTAGCAGAATACGTCACACGTTTGATGCTCTTGGTCTTTAACGGACTGGTACCCTGCTGGAACCACGTGACAGCTACTTTTTTCTTATCACTGCTTAAGGCGAAGTAATATCCGTCTTTACCTGTGAAGGTATCAAATGCAACACCCTGTCCACTGTAGAACTTGCCCGTATCGATCCCTGTTGTCAGCATCGTCGGACGCGGAGCAGGCGAATATTTCGAAAATGACAGCCAACCTGCGGCATGAGTTTTTTCGGCACCCACACCAGGAAGAAGCGCCGTACATACCAAAACTATAATTGAGATAAAAGCAAGCACATGAAAAACCTTTTTTTCCATCTTTTCACTCCAGTTCTCCCATAAAAGTCATTAATAATTTATATCATTATAGCATGCATACATAATATCAACAAATAGAATTGGACATGGCTACAACAGAACACGACTTATTACAATGTCTCAGTTACCTATCCATACAATGGAATACAACCATTTGTTCGTAAACCCTGAGATTGAATCGTGATTAGAGAATAATAATCTTTCAAATTCGAAGTCTTTCAGCGATGTTCTTTGTTAAATTAAACAATTTATCAAGAAAGGATGCTTTTAACAATACCCATGTTACAAAAATGCTCAACGCAATCGAAAGAATACACCAATACTCTTGCGGAAAAGGTTTCGCTATTATTTCGACAATTCCTGTATATTCTGCAATATAGTAAATTGGTGCGTGATAAAAATATATTCGCAATGAATTCTCACCCGCCTGATTTAGAAACGGGATTCTTTTGATTGGACATGCAATAAGAATAATAAACATTAAAGCCGCTGCTACAAGATATATTATTAGTCTACCAGCAATAAGGTACTGCCAGTTCATATCTAACCCACTATCTGAAACAATTTCTTGATAACTAGTTCTCCCTTTGCTCAGGCCTTTTATAATAATATCGATTTCCAACGGCAACTTATACAATGTAAATAGGCTTCCAGCGGTAACAAAAATAAACAAAACCTTAAAGCCATTACTCAATTTCCTCACTTTACTTAAAGTGCGAAAATGCAATAAATTCTCAGAACTAATATACATGCCAATTGCAAAAACGGGTAAAAACACAATAGTTCTACTTAAGGTTAAAGTATCACCGATAGGATAAAGACCAGATAATAGCGATAGCCCAACTAGAAACAGCATCATAGGTAAAGGTTTTGAACTATAAACGAAAGGTGCTAATAATGTAAACCAAACCATGCACATCATGTACCAAGCAATCGATCCTCCCCATGCTGAAAAAGGATTAAACGTAGTATTCACACCACTGATTGCTAAGGCTAAGCAAATAAAAAAGAACATGAAGCAATAGATGAGAAAGTAATTCCATATTTTTTTAGTCCATTTGGAGTCTGAACCACTTCTATCAAAACTGCCAAACAATCCAGAAACAAAAATAAAAAAAGGCATATGGAAAAGAAAGATATAATCAATCATGGAATGCACCATTTTACTAGAAGATAATGGAGATGCAAAATGACCAACCACCACAAGAAGAATAAGAAATCCCTTGATGTTATCGTAATATGCTATTCTGTTACTGTCACTATTATTCCCGTTTCTAATCATGCTTTTTTCGTGGTCTAATTTGATTGTCCTGCTCATTGAATAAACCGAAACCACTCCTGAATGCATACAATCATTCATGATAAGCGTTCATTCTATTTCGGCAAACGACTCGACTCAACAATCTCCACGTCTACCGGATGTCCTAATAACGATTCAACACGCTTCTTTTGAGCTTCTGTTGCAAACTTATACCCGTACTGATAGAAATCCAGGACATCTGCATCTTTGACAACTTCTTCAAGTGGACTACCAACTTCTTCTTTTTTACTGTGATTTTTCACCGCAGTAGCAATCAGCTCAATCTGCTCTTCGTTGAACAACTTTGTTTTGCGTAAGAAAGACTGCACTGGTTGATAGCCATTATACGCATGGTTTGTCTGTTTTCCTGTGATGATCCTTCCGTAGTCATGACATGTGCATGCTGCTGCTGCGAGAATGGGATCTACGCCTCTCTGTACGGCAAGATGATAACCAATCGTCGCGCAACTGACCATATGTACTCTTTCCCAATCAATAAAGTGCGATCTTTCTTTTACGGTCGTTTCATAGTAGTTTATTTCCTTCAGCATCGCACTCTGTAAACGTAATATTATCTTCATGATTAAAAATCTATAATAGCATTCTTTATGTCCCAACTATATTTGAATCTTTCTTGTTCCGCTTTAACATTAATAGCAATGAAAGGTATTTCTCTTTCATACAATGATCCATGCGTCCTTGAATCATTTGTATTCATTCGTTCACTCTCCAACTCGGCAAACGCGCAATCTTTTGCAGCAAATAGCACATAATCGCCAATACTGTCTTCTGGCAAGCTATATTGTTCTGCGGCCTCTCTTGCAGTTAGGATTTTTTCAACTTCTTCTGTTTTTTCCGCCAATTCTATAAGATCTTCAGCTTTTGCAGGATTCTTAAGGAAAAGGAACAGAACTCCCCCTTCTTGAAATCTGTGATTGGCAATATACCTGTCCTTCAAAGGTGGAAGCGCAAATAATTCGATTCCATTCTTTTCAGCAGTTTTCCTGAAATCAAGGAGCTTATGCTTTTGATTCATGCCATGATCTGCTAAGATAAAAATTTGCCTGTCTGATTCCAGCTTATGTATTGCAGAGATATATTCATCAATAAACGAAATCTGTCTTTTCGCTTCTGGCGTCCCTGGTGCGTAATGGTGAAAGATATAATCATTTGTCGTACAGTAGATAAAATCCGGAGATTGTTTCCTAATACATTCAAACGCAGCATTCATGACCCATTTTGTACATTTCTCATCATTAATAGATGGCGGGGAAGGTAACCCTATCTTTTTAAGCACATCTTCAACTGGTTTTTCTGCACTTATTGTTATACTTGCATGTTCACCATATACGCCAATCACTTTATGCTTTACAGCTATAATGGCTGAAGATTGCCCCGCTTCATAGAATTTGTCAAAAAGGGTCTCTGCCTTTAAGAAACTTTTTTCTTCAATAAACCCTTCTTCACAGATCTCTCTATTATAGTAATAGTTTCCTATTATCCCTGTTTCTTCCGGTGTTTTCCCGGTAAGTATGCATGCATGATTAACATTAGTAACAGTAGGGACTGCACCTTGAATGATCTTATAGAAGCCGCATTCGTCAACGATTTGAAACAATTCAGGCGCGGTTTCTCTGGAGATGTAGTCCGGTGAACACCCGTCAATGACGCACATCAATACCTTTTTCATCAGCCAAGCTCCGTCATAAAATTGATCTTGTTCTCCATTGCTGTTGTTGTCGGTCTGCCTAAATCATCTCTTGCACCAATAGCACTCTTGATTTCAATAAAGGATAATGCTTCAGTATTCCGAGCTTCATCTAGTGCCTTGTCTAGTTCTTCAAAGGATTCAACAGAAGAAACATGTGAATACCCACATCCCTTTGCAATCAATTCATAATTCAGTTTTGATGAAACGGTAGGCTGTCCTCCGACACTTTCATGAGCACCGTTGTTTATCACTATATGAACCAAATTGTCGGGTGCATAGGCTCCTATCAATGCTGCACTTCCCATATGCATCAAGAGCGCACCATCGCCATCAATAATCCATATTTTTTTGTCCGGTCTTTGCAGTGCGATTCCGAAAGCAATGGATGAACTATGTCCCATTGATCCAACAGTCAAAAAATCGTGCCCATGTATTTCATTTCTTGCTTCCCGCAGCTCAAAGAGTTCACGGGACGTTTTCCCGGTTGTTGATACGATTGGGTCGTCACCCGTAACATCAATGATATGATTAATAATGGTTTCTCTTATCATCTCATTGTCATTCTTATACTTAGGTTTTCCATCGTATTCAAGTCCACCCTTTTTTACGACAAACGCAACCTGTTTACCTTTGCTTAAAAGATCTCTGTAATGAGCCATTACAGTCTCAACTTCATCTTCAGTGGTCTCTTTACTAATGACAAAATACTCAATATCCATATCTTCAAGAAGTTTTAGCGTTACCTGTCCCTGATAAATATGTTGTGGTTCATCATGTATCCCAGGCTCACCTCTCCATCCAATAATAAAAATACACGGAATACCGTATACTTTATCATTCATCAATGAAGCAACAGGATTGATGATATTGCCTTCACCTGAATTCTGCATATATACCACTGGTGTTTTCCTAGTCGCAAGATGGTATCCTGCTGCTATAGCAGTACAGTTCCCTTCATTTGCTGCAATGATATGATGTTTACCATCCGTTCCGTAGGTTTCAATCAAATAATTACATAATGCTTTAAGTTGTGAATCAGGAACACCTGCGAAAAAATCAGCATCCAGTAATTTAATCAATGCGTCTACTTTCATTTTTTTTACCTCCTGTCAAAGAAGAAAAACAACTTTGGAATATTACTATTTTTTCTTAGCATATAATTGTCTGACCTCATCCAATATTCCCTGTATCTTTTCTTCACGCTGGTCTATGCGATTATTCAATTCATCTATTCTAGACAACTGACTGTCAATGATATTTCCCCACTCGGCAATATCACCAAAGCTCTTCATGAGTTCCTTGTAACTTACTTCTGCTGTGATAATATTGTCTATCCGAGGAAAGCGCGGATAACTTACCGTTCCATCTTCCTTCAAATATAACAAGTCAAATAGTTTGTTGATATCCTTTGATATTTGAATTTCAAACCCATTAAAGAAACGTTTTTCTGTATCGGTTATTAAAGAATGCTCAAACGCTTTTACTTCGCCCGTTGCATCTTGAACATAAGAAGGCGCATCTTCATTTCTGTCTTTTGTGTAATGATCTACGGCGGCATAAAAGCTATTCGCTTTTATTCTTTTGTTCCCAAATAGCAATCCATCGTTCCCGCTCTCCTCATCCGGATCTGTATGAATAACCGGCAAAATTTCAACGTGAATTCCCGGTTTTTCGTAAAGCAAGATGGATCTGTTATTGATGAAAGTAGTAGATGAATCAATATATCTTGCAGAAAAAAAAGTATAATTATTCATTCCGTCTGCAAACTCGATTTCCCGATTGCTTTTACTACTATTACCCAACAATTCAACAAGTGAACGAATATCATTCACATCTACGTAAATAACTCCCTGTTGTATAATCAAATCCTCATGTTTTACCAATGCTCTTGGAAACAGCCCGCCGCAAGTATAGGCAATACCATTTTCTTCGCAGCATTTATTGATTTCCTGCATTAATTCCAGGACAACAACGGTTTTTTGTTGCATTCTAACCTCCCATCAGTAGTCTCTGCACAAAATCACATTTGGTTTTTTACTGTAACGAACTCAGTTCAGCAAAAGACCTAATAAAAACCTCTTTCTAATAGTTCTTTCTTTATCATTCCGTTATTGGTTTTCTTCGCCATTTTGTACCATCTGGAAGCCTCAATAACATCCCCTATATTAAAATACAAATCTCCAATATACTTTTTTATCTCTAAATCAGCTTGATTTGTCAGCCCTTGATAAAATGTCATTATCTCATTATGCTTGAGTCGTCCTTGCTTACCTTTGACCCATGCAGAACATCTTTCAACTTCAATCTGTTTATCAATCGAATATGTATTTTTCAGCGTTTCAAGAACATCTGCAACGATTTCAGGATTATCTTTATACTTTTCCAGCTTGATCCGGACAATAAAATCCGCTATTTCTTGAAACATCTGACAATTTGTGTTGTCACTTTGTACAATCAACTGTTTGAGTTGATCAATTTTGTCTTGATAAATCAAAGTCCAGCACATCGTATCAAATACGTTGTCCTCTAATTTAACTGTGTAATTCCACTTTTGATATGCCTGATGGAAAATTGCAGAAAAAAACGAATTGAACATTTCTGCATAATAAGATAGTTTTTCAAAAGAAAACGTCATGTTACATTTTGAAAAATGTCCTGCCAGTTCTTCCAAAAGAATATGTTTTGCCTTTGCTACATCCTTCTGGTAATCAAGTAACGCAAATCTTTTCTCTAGCGTGTCGTCATTATTCTTCAGTTG
The DNA here is from genome assembly GCA_902765885.1 of uncultured Ruminococcus sp. Lineage (GTDB taxonomy): Bacteria > Bacillota > Clostridia > Oscillospirales > CAG-272 > UMGS1696. The sequence continues at coordinate 8,702 of CACXBN010000114.1, forward strand.
AATACTATGTAAATCATGCTCTTTGATCATAGCATCAATATGATCCCAATACTTACTATATGGGATTGATTCGTTGATAATCAAAACATCATCGTGCGCTACTTGCATTGCCTTACTGGGCATGATATTCCAATTGTATCCATATTCCATTTCGTACAAATAATCTATATTCTCTTTGAAGAAAGGCAATTTGGCGTTTTCAAAAGGCCTATATTCTATTCTGTTCATCCACTCACGTCTTACCAGTGCCGCTTTTCCGCCGAATCTTGAACACAGTAATTCAGTATTTTTATCTTCGCATGTAAGAAACTGATCTTCGATTTCAGAAAGTACCTTCTCCTTTCCTTCACGCTCCATCCTGTTTTTATAATCATAGTAAATGCTTTTATCCACAATATAAGAAGACATTTGCTGCCCGGCAATAACATAGTATGGATTCAGCAATTCGCAATAAAGCCACAAGTATTTCTGGAAAAGATCTCTCGCTGCAGAATCGTCCGGGTATGGATCTAGAATAAATAATTCCACCATCTGACCTTGGGGTGTTTCATCCGACAATCGTCCTCGCACAAAATCACTTGTTGTTAAGTCAACATATCTTGCCAACGGATCATAGTATAAAGGTGAATTCTCTTTTGTCACCCATGCACGGTCTTGGCGCTCCAGTTTACTCATCACCTGGTCTAACTTATTGTAGTTATCCCTTGTAATGAACAAATCAATATCATCATCCCATGGAATAAAACCTCCATGACGTTCCTGGCCCAGAGCATTTCCTCCACAAACTACATATTGAATACCATTTTCCTGACAAATATCATCAAATTCTAGTAAAAGATCTAATAACTTTTTTTGCAATTCGTTCATTTGTCCTACGTACCTTATTCCTTTGAATACAACCGGTCAATCTCATTCCATACAATATCATACGTCTCTTTACGTTTCTCAACAAGACTATTATAATAATCCACTTCTATTGCATTGCTGAATGCATCTTCAATCAAGTCTTCGCATTTATTGATCTTTGCTATTGTGTCAACGCAACTGTTATTCAAATCAATAATACGATAATAATTATTATATGTTTCAGGATACTGGAGTTTCTTTTTTGCTTTAGGGTCATAATAAAGTCGTTTGTTATACGACTTTATGTCTTTGGGAATACGAATGTTGTAACCCAAAAGTGGCTCTTCTTGACAATTCAGATACTCTCTTGGGAATACGCAAGTGTTCCAATTTGCGTTATAAATCCACATGCGATTCTCTTTCTTTTGAGGCTTATAGTAATTGCATAAAGACGTAAACAATTTTTTATTTGCCTTATTGCCTCTCTTCGCGAACAGTCTGTTGAATCGATCCATTAATAATTGTTTTTCTTTATTAATGAACAAATAACGCTCACGGCCATTTCTGCTGTTCATCATTTTTCCCTTTTCTATTATATCTTTGGGATTTGTTGATGACACTTTTTTGCTCCTGATTGGAAGAATTTCAACATAAACACCATTTTTTCTTGTCGCATGAGCTTCTTCCAGTCTAAATACAGAGGTATTTGTATTAACATATCTGATAGAAAAAAATGGGAACAAACTATTGTTTCCGTAATATTCTACTTCCCGACCCTCACTGTGATCTGTTTTTATAATATCCAGAAACTTTAGCATCTGGTCAGTCTCCATGTATACCTGAACAAATCCAAAGTTCTCCATGATCTTTTTTTGTAAGATTTTCGGAATAACACCTCCAACGACAAAGGAAATATTGTTTCTTTCACAAATAGCTGAGAACTCATCCAGTAATTCCAGCGCTTCTAATGAAACATCCCGCACAATTTCTCCCTTAAAGACACCAATATCATCCAAATCTTTCAAAAGCATCCCATTTTTTCCCAAACGTGCCTTGCGATACCTTTTAGTTGCTTCTTTAATTTTGCCGTTGTTAAATAAATAATCTCCTAAATATTTCTCTATTTCGATATCTTCGTCATTCTCTAAAATGATCCTGTCGAAAGTATTTTCCTCAGCAACGAATTGACCAGCCTGAACCATATACCAGTATCTGGTTCTTTCTATTTCAATCTGCCCTGTATATGGATATTCCTCATCCAATTCCTCAAGCGTTTTCTTTACGGCAGCAATATCGTTTCTGTACTTTTCAATTTTTAGTTTGCGTATTAACTCTATAACCGTCTTATACTTATCAAACAGAGAACTATCGGGGCATAATTGCAACAACCTTGTTGCTTTCTCAATAAGGTTGTTGTGTATCAATACCAGAAGCATCGTTTCAAACAAACTATCGCTGATATTCACCGGGAAATGATATCGGAAATATGCCTTTTGTAACACTTCATCAAAAAACTCCTGAAGGCGCTGCAACAACGCTCTTTTGTTTTCCGGATCAAAAGACAATTCTTCTGCTTCTAAATGCGAAAGAATGATATTGACCTGGACTTGCTTCATTTTGAAAAAAGCCCTTTGATAATCATCTGTTTCAAAATTCAATTCCAGTTTGTCATTCTTATCATCTAACAGCAATTGATTATAGTTTTCTCTTTCACAGATTTCTTTTACTTCCGCTTGGTGCTCGCGATATGAGTGATGTGTATTTTCTATTGTATCATGCACTACCCTTTTCGTTTTTTTCGGCACAAGATTCCAATCATATCCATAATTTCTTTCAATACGATCAACAATCCCTTTTCCGCCCATAAGTGTAAGGTCACGGAAGGGAATATCTCCATATCCATCAACATGTTCATACTTAAACTCGATTGGGATATAACTCCATCTTCCACAGTATGCGTCGCACTCTTCCCTTGGATGCGTCAGTTTCTCAAGCAGCTCATTCTTCACAACGTCTGCACCAAGTTCCTCGACTCTGTTCTTGTAGTAATAGTATAGGTCTTTGTCCATCATTTCTACGGGCATGTTCATATTAGAAGAAGTGAAAAACGGATTTCTGACCTCTGTATATAACCACAAGTACTTCATATGTTCCACCCGTTTGATTGGGTCCGATGGATATGGATCACCTATAAAAATTTCCAAATGATGGCCATTAGGTGCCCCATCATCCAGCATATTTCTAAAAATGCAGGTTGTTGTCAAGTCATAATAACGAGCAATAGGATTATTAAACCCTGGCGTATTATCCTCCGTTATCCAGGCCCTATCCTTATTCTTGATGTTATTCATGGCGGCATCCAGTTTAACATACTCATCTCTGGTCACCAGAATATCTACATCGTCATCCCATGGGATAAACCCTCCGTGCCGAACCGCACCAAGGGCGGTCCCCCCCGATATGGCATAGCAAACCCCATTGCTTCTGCATATTTCGTCGAATTCTTTTATGAGGCGATATAGTATCTTTTGAGTTTTATTCATTCCTATCATCGTTCTAATACCGGTTCTTACAGTTTTGGACTCCCAATCATTGACTTTTTAAACAGGCAGACACAGTCTTTTGGGTTTTCAGACTGCATCTGCCCGAAGCGCTTATACTAAGATCAACTATTGCGACAATATCAGACAGTTACTGTTGTCCCAGCTGCGGTTTAATAATATTATTAATAAGAAATTCTGCTGTGTCGTCGATTTTGTCAAATGGTACTTCTTTGGGCAACGTAACGCCAAAAGCATTTTTTGCTTTTTCAATGAGGAAATCTGAATAGACCAAAGTGCCGTTTTCTATTGCTTCAATTCCATCCAGCAACAGGGATTCACGATTGCCTTGAGCCATTTCATCCATTGAGAAATATTCGGTATCGATCCAAGCATTCAGAGCATTATCCTGATACCCAACCACTACTGGATATCCTCCTAAATGGCCCAATGCACCTGGGGAGAAAACTCTTTGATTCTCTTGCGTCCTAACGCATGTAATAAACGCATCAATAATATTATAATTACTGGAAGCATTCATCATATTTCTAGTTGCATCTGTAGGCATTGGGATACTGCAGCGTTTGAAAATTGCCGCTTTATCGATATCTTGCTCTTCACCGTTGTAATAAATTCTTAACGGAACATTTACTCCTTCTGTTTGTCCCTCTTTGCTGATGCATACATCGTGAAAATGTCCTGTCGCAATCATTACATCCAGATTCCAGAAGTCATCGATCCCAAGGATCTCTGCCGCAGCAAAACGAATTCGCGGAATAAGATGATTGAGATTTCCACTTCCAAAATCAGGATAGGCCCTTCCCGCTGAAGCAAGCCACGGGTTTACTGCATCTGAATATGATGTATTGATCACTATCGCATTCGTATCGCTTCTGTCACAAGCTTCTAATATATTCTTTGTGAATCTGATGGAAAGTGGTGTCCAAATTCCATACGCACGAACATTCTTCCATGAGATGCTTCCATATTTTAATCCCGGGTATGCCCGGCTGCTGTTTACGATGAAATCCGGTTCATACTTCTGAATCGTTTTCTGAATAGAATCAATGTCATTCAAATCAACATCTGATTCAATGCAGATTTTCGATTTGTTCTGTTTCCTGATTGTAGCTGCAACACGAGAAATATTAACACGGCTCTGCATCTTTTCGTCGTTACGACCAACAACAACGATCTTTATAGATGGATCGTTGCGCGAGACAAGATAATCGAGAAGAAATCCACCGACACTACCTAATCCGATTATCATAATCGTTATATTTTCATTGAGAATATTGTTTTCAACTACTTTCAGTCTCTCTTTTAACTCTTTCATGCTTCTTCCCATCCTTTCCGAATAGTCATATAATCGTCTCTCGTATTACAATTACACCACTTATCAAATCCTATCAATTCAATTTCTGTTTCATCTAAATCTGATAAATAGTGCCTAACAATGCACAAATTCGTCTCATTCTGAAGATCATCCTTACAAAAAAGATCGTTTGCCTTGCTCAATCTGAACGCATCATGAAATTTCCAAATCTGTCCGGAATTATAGATGCTGTAAAAAGGCCCAGATATCATTAACGGTCCGTGTTGTGTGTTGAAAGCATATTTATATTTCCGTTCTTCATCAAGGTACAAAACCACGGCCTTATTCGACTGAATCAGTTCATTGTTATAAGTCAACACGGTTTTTTCAGATTGGGCAATCTTTGATACTGCTTCATCATCGACATCCAAATCGCCCTCCGCAAAGAAAATGTCCTCTATTTCACTTGGATCTGTTTTGAATGCTTCTGACACTCCCAGATGCAGGCTGTATCCTGACGAATAATCCTCGAAATGATCATTATATACAAGCGTGATTTTTCTTTTTATTGCGTCTGGTAAGAAACGCTCCACATATTGGCTTAAGCGATCGAATTGAAAACCGCCAACTACAATAATACGATCAACAAAAGAAAACCTGCTTACCATGTGATACAGCAGAGTATCCTCCTGTCTACCATCGTAATAAATTGCCTTCAATATTACATTGTCTTCGGCAACACCCTGATTAAATCGGCTTGATACTCCAGCAACTGTTATAATCGCAATCTTCATACTTTATTCTTTCTTATGCTCCAAATAATTTTCAATACACTCCGAAAGGCCTTTATCCAGCGTAATTACAGGTTTCCATCCTGTTTTCTCACGTATTTTTTTGGTTGATAATATCCTGCGTTCCGGATCGGATTTGCGATATCCCGAGAAGATGATCTCCGGATCACTTATTCCAAGTCCTTCACCACATTTCTTAACAAGTTCAATGATCGTGATTTCCTCGTCTGTTGCAACATTATAAACCGTTCCGTCCAATGCGGATTCAGAGTTGCATAGCGCCAACACGGCACTGCAGCTATCGTAATTATTTAAGAATGTTCTTCTGTTTTTTCTGGAGTTCTCAAGGAGCGTTACTTTTCCATCAGCTATCAGACTATTGATGATATGAGGAATGATATGCTTCGGGAATCGTTCATCCTTACTGTAAACATTAGCAAATCTTATAGAGCATCCTTTGATTTTATCCTTGTCGACCGCATCCTTAATAAAAAACTCTGTTAAGAGTTTCCCAACAGCATAACTTGTTCTCTGGCTGTGCTCAACCGTTGATAATGTGAGATAGTCATTCTCGCTGACGCCCCCATGATCGTTCCAGGAATTCATCGAATACACTTCTGAAGTCGAACAATTGATATACTTCTTTGCACCAACCCGTATCGCTTGCTGAAGGAAACGTTCCATCCCTCTCACATTGGTTTCAAAAGTTTCCTGAACACGATAAAAATATTCTGTATGGACAACTGCGGCACAGTTGATAAAGATAACTTCATCATAGTCTTCCTTTATCTCATTGATCCGTCTTTCAAGATCAGCCATTTCCTCAGTATTATTTAAATCGTATTCAAAAAACTCAAAACGGGAATCCCCCAGACTATCTTGCACTGTGTCAATAGATGAGGCAAAAAAATTGTCAAACCCCAAAATATGGTTATTCGAACCTTGATTGTGGAGAATTTGCCGAACCAGTTCATTCCCTGTCATTCCTGTAACGCCGCTAATAATGAACAATGCCATTTTACTATCGCCTCCTAAACACCTCGTTCCAATCTCTCTCCGTAAAAAGAGTCAACTGGTTTGTCCTTAAACAAGTTCATTGCTGCCGGGACATCATATTCTACAGTTCTCATTTCTACTGCTCCTGTATCAACGTCCAAAAGGGTATATTGTGCCCTCGGACTGTGGTTTCTCGGTTGACCCACAGATCCAGGATTAATAAAGACTACACGCTTCTTATTTCTGTATAATGGATCCTCCACCGGATAGAACTCTGCGAACCAGTGAGGGATATGCGAATGTCCTGAAAGGACATAATCATATTGTTTATAATCACCACGCAAGTCATCAGGAAAAATTGATTTCCAATATGGATCCATCAATGATCCGTGCACAGCCAGAATCGACTTTTCCCCTATGATCAATTCTTCCTTCCCCTCTGGATTCACTTTTGTCTTCAAGTAATCAATTGATGATCTGGTCAAAATACTCCGCGTATATCGTGCGCAAACCTCGCCTCTTTCACTGGAAAAACCGGAATATTCTTCCGTGATGATTTCTCTTTCATGGTTCCCCCATATGTTTACGAACACCGGATAGGGATTGTGCAATGAAAAATACTCAATGATTTCGTTGGACTGCATGCCATAGTCAATCAGATCGCCAAGCAAAACCAAACCATCAATCTGTTTCGCACTCATATCGTCGATAACCCGATCGAGTGCATACTTGTTTCCATGAATATCAGATAATATCGCTATCGTTGTCATAGTACTATTGCTGAATTATATCTCGTCAATCAGCGTAATGATTTTTTTAATCGAAAGAAGAGTATCATCTGCTTCCTTGGCACGATGATTCGTCAAAATGCTTCTGGCAACACTTTCCATTGCAGGGAATGCTGCACGAAGAAGCTGATTTGCATAGATCACTATATTTACACCATGAGCCGCCAGTTCATCCTCTGTAATTACATTATAGGAAGTTGGAACAACTACAATTGGTGTCTTTGCATCCTCTTTTCTGAACGCATCGCAAAATTCCAATATCTCTGATGGATCCTTTTTTCTACTATGAATCATGATTCCATCTGCTCCGGCTTGAACATATGCATGCGCACGCTTTAACGCATCCTCCTGCCCCTGTTCAAGTATCAAACTCTCGATTCTTGCAATGATCATAAAATCTTCCGACAGCTGCGCTTGTTTGCCGGCTGCGATTTTTCTGCAGAAATTTTCAATTGAGTCTTGTGTTTGCTTGACTTCCGTTCCAAAGAGAGAGTTTCTTTTTAACCCGGTTTTATCTTCAATGATGATCGCGGAAACACCCATTCTTTCGAGCGAACGAACGGTATAACCAAAATGTTCAGTCAAACCACCCGTGTCCCCATCAAAAATAATTGGCTTCGTTGTCACTTCCATGAGGTCGTCTATCGTCCGGAACCTTGACGTCATATCTACCAATTCGATATCCGGTTTTCCCTTCTCTGTGGAATCACACAAACTGGATACCCACATGGCATCAAACTGATCGATGTGCTCCCCTTCAACAACGACTGTCTTCTCGACAATAAGACCTGTTAATCCACTATGCGCTTCCATAGTTTTGACAATTGGAACAAGCTCCAAAAGTTTCCGGAGACGTCCGCGTCGATAATCCGGCATAGATAGTTTTTCACGTATCTGCCTGTCAACCTTCTTCGCATTTTCTGAGTATGTATACGGAACCTCCACCAATTCGCCGCCATATTTTTCCAACAGGAACACAATGTTGTTCCGAATCGCCTGCATCTCAGGACGATCCCAATTGTCACCATGAACAACATAGTCCGGTTTGAGTTCTTCAACGATCTTGTCATACATTATCGTATCCTGAACTATGACTTCGTCTACCTCCGGAATGTCAGCGACCATCTTGATTCTTTCATCAAAATCTTTGATTGGGAACTTGTTATAACGAATCATTTCAGAATCACAAAGGACTCCTACGACCAGTTTTCCACCTAGTTCCTTGGCTTTATGAATTATATTCATATGCCCTTCATGAATAACATCCGTACAAAAACAGGTATAAACTATCTTTTCATTCATTGCGTTACTATCCATTGTAATTTAGTCCCTTCCTGTTAAATAATGACAACCATTAACGTTACCTGTCTAAGTTATTAATCTCACTTCTCAATTGACCTCTATTTGATTAGCCAATGTGTCTATTCCCAATGTGTCTATTCAAAGTAAATTATACGATATGATATTATAAAGTGTCAATCTGAACGCATTATTGGTGTACAATAATTGCACACATTACAAGCAGACTCTTTTCTAATTATATCGTCCATACGACATGAAATGTCAGCCATGTTCCAGCCGTTACAGATTTATATCCTTTGTGATCTCTATAACGCATCATCTGGACGATGCCACTAGGATTGATCCGCAATGTATACTCTGATGTGCCCGACGCTTGGCAAACAACATTGATCTGCCTTGTTGGTGCAAATTGCGGAGGTATTTGTGTGATTTCAGTCAGTATTAAACCGTTATCATTTCTAGTCTCAAATTCTTTTACTACGCGAAGTCCGCCGTCCAATTCACAGATACCCTTCCGACATCTAATAACAGGCCTGTTATTATTATCCCATGGAACAAATAGTTCATTGAGATGTAGCTGATATTCATTATTATCTTTGTTTGCCGTTATCAATCTAATCTCTGTGTAAGCGTCATTGATATTGCAGAAAAGACTTCCATTGTTGTTTTCTCTTTTTGCTGCTCGTTCCACACTACTTTCACGTTCAGCATGTACTTTAACTTTCGATGTTCTCCCTTGATAGCTCAGTTCCGCAAAAACAACATGCTTGAGTCTCTGGTTGTTCAAGGGCATCTCTGCACTCCATTGATACTTCTTCTGATACTTTTCACCCCAAATCACTTCAGAGATTCGTACAACATCATTAATTATAATAGTATTGCCATCCAAATCGTCTAACACAATGTTCATTTCAACGCCATCGAACAAATAGAATGGAAAAAATAATTCACCATCCATTTTGATGATGTCGCATGTACCATCCTCCTCTCGAGATAAGTTCAACAGTTTTACTTGAGCTTTTGATAATTGTAAATTCATTAGACGCTCAGCCGAGCAGATCGAAATGTGCGATAGATTCTGAGGCAAACTATCTTTAATATGAAGCAGGTTTCGTTTGTTTGTTCTATTGTTGGTCAGGTTGTCTTTTTCTTCTCCGGTCAAAAAGTTGAAGATCATATGTTGGGGAAAGAATTCTCCTATTTCATACCAATCATACATCAAGCATTTTTGTATAGAGATCGTCCGTCTGACGTCATCGTTGAGATAGGCTTTTGCTCTATCCCATACCTTTTGCATATAACTTATTCCGCCATCCGGATAACTATCCGGGAACGCCTCGGAATATTGTTTTATTATTTCCACTGCCCCTATAACATTTTTACTGAACAACTTGATTAAAGGACCGGATGCGACAGTTATGTCTCCGACATATCTGTCCACAAGATCAAACAACCTGTTGATTGCTTCTAAAAGGTTCTCGGGTCGTTTAATGGGCGAAAGGCCTTTTGTCAGGGTCCTGATATCATGATCTCTCCTCCAGAAATAATAGTCGTAATCATTTACCACTATAGGATTCTTCGCTGTTAATATCACATTAAAAGACCAAATGTCATCATCAAACCAACACTCCGGAGATCTTATGCCCTCACGCAAAAGCAAACTCCGCGAAGTCAGCCTTCTTGTGACAATTGTTCTATAAAAGTCATAATCTTTAATCGGATCTCCTTTTATCAGTGATGGACTCTCTATTCTAAAATTATAAGCTGAAAACGCTCTTTGGGAATAGTCTATATCTAAAGAGCGACCAAATACCATTTCACTGTCATGATTAACTGCGTGGTGAACCAATCGTTCAATTGCTTCTGGACCTAACCAATCGTCGCCGTCTAAATAATATATATAGTCCCCTTTGGCGGCATCCAGCCCATCGTTTCTAGGAGTCGAGCAGAAACCGGAATTCTCAACCCTGTGTATCACTTTAATGTTTTTATGCTTTTCCGCATAAGCATCGCATATCCTGCCGGTACCATCCGTAGAAGCGTCATCTACAATGATTAACTCAAACTTATCTTTTGGATAAGTTTGAGCTAATACGGATTCTATAGCAAATGAAATATAATCCTCATTGTTAAAAGTTGGAATAATAATACTAACAAACATCTGTCGCGTCCTATTCAGTTTCTGTTGTTTTTATATTCTTAATTGCCGTTTTCCTGCAAATGATAAAACTATTGACATAAAAACTATGAGGCTTAGTTCACACATTGCCTCATAGTCTAATACAACAGTTATTTAAGTCCTTTTTCGATTACATCGATCAGCGCATCGATGCTTTTGATATTGACAATATCATTGGAACTGATTTTGACACCAAACTCATCCGCAGCGGATGCCGTGAGCGTGATATGGAACAGGCTGTCCCATTCAGGAAGATCCGCCCGCTTCAGGTCAGGATCTAGAATGAAATCATCATCGTCCAACATGTCTCTGAATATCTCCTGCAGTGCTTCCAATATTTTATCGCGGTCCATTCTTCTTTCCCTCCTATCTTTCTACATCTTCTATGATCTTGTTCTGATTCTGGTAGCCTTCCAGTTCAAGAATCCATTCGGTATTGCCTTCTTCGTCCTCAGAAACTTTGTCAAAACCCATTTCCGCAAACATTTCCTTGACCATCTTATTCTTAGCAGTCGGATAATAATGCCCTCTGAGTCTCTTGAGTCCCTGTTCCTGACAGTCTGCGACGAGGCAATCAAGCATCGCGTATTCAAAGTCTCTCTTCAATACTCTACAGCTCATAAGCCACAGATCGATATCCAGTTCCTCCCCATTCTTGTGACCAAATACGACAGATACTAATCCATTATCGCCAAATTTGTCGAGAAGGCGTCCATATAGTTTGACATAATTGTCATCTTCCTTGATGTTCACGATGTCTGCTTCTGAGTATCTCTTTGTCGTTAAATTGAACTGATTGGTCTTGTTCGTCAACTGCGCGATTCTCTGGATATGCGGATCGTCGAACGACTTGATCACCGCCGTCATTTCCAGGCTCTTGAGATATTCACCATAATCAGCAAATTTCTTTTCTGACTGTGCTCTCTGGACATTCGCCTTGTACATCTCACTCTTATTCAGGTCTTCTTTTGTGAGGTTGGTTACTTCGAAATATCCGCCCTTGTCTATATATCGAATGTATTCTTCAGGAGTAGTTACATCAGGAACACTTACTGTTGGAAGCTGCCCCTTTATGATCTCTCTCTCTGCGGGATTGTCATCGATGAACACGAAACTGTCGATACCCAGATTGAGCTCCGTCGCTGTCTCCTCCAGATTGATGCTCTTCGGATTCCAGTTCGCCTTGATGCAGACAAAATCGTCAGGTGTCACGGCGCCATCCGGATGATTCAGCCCATCGATTGCGTTTTCCTCGTCATTCTTTGAATCAATGGTCAAAACGACACCGATCTGCTTTTGTTCTTTGATATATTTCTGAAATGCGAGATACGCCTCATCCTCCGGCAGTTCATTACCAATATGAAGACCGTCCACGCCGTCGTCGCCAACGATGCCGCCCCACATG
>CACXBN010000115.1 GCA_902765885.1 uncultured Ruminococcus sp.
ATCATATCCGCATTCAATAAGTCCTGATGCAGCCATAATATCCGCTGTTTCCATAATAAGTTTTTCATCAATTTCCGATCCGAATGTATTCCAGGAATTCCATCCCATGGGTGGTGTGAGTTTTATCATATTTTCCTCCAAATATTATGATATGAGCTGACCGACAGATTAATAATCAGTCAGGAACTTAAGATTAAAGGTTATACTGTTATTACAGTTCGACGATTCCTATAGGCTGTTTGTTTTCTTTATCACAGATCCATGCCTTGGCTTTAATATCTCCCCATATTCTGCTTAATGAATACAGTGTCACTTCTTTGCCCTTCATCTCGTCTGTGATCTTGAAATAATAAGTAAGTCCGGAGTTCGGCGATGCGGCTATATATTCCCAGTTATTCATGGGATAGCAACATGCTCTTTCATAAGCTCCCATTATCTTGCCGTCAAATTCAATTGCACTGTATGCTCCTTCAAAACCATGATCACCGTCATGTCCGATGGCAATGTAACTTTCATCGGAAATATTTTCAGGGATAGTTACGGTTTTGTAGCATATGAATTTGAAATTTAGGGCGTCAAAATGACCCAAAGTATTGTTGGCGTGAGGTCTGTCTGTTTTGATCTCATTATTGTTGCAATCAAGAATTTTTACAGAATATATTCTGCCCATAGGGTTTGGAATACCTATGTATCTCATTTCTTTGTCTATCTTGTAGGTAACTTTGATTTTCGTTCCGTCGATATATCTGAGCAAATTGTTTCCGCCTGTTACGACAGGAGCTTTCATATCACCTATTATCTGATACGACAGCAGATGAGAGGTTTCAAAAGATTTAAGGTCTTTTGATGTAAACATTCCTTCACTTATAACGGCATGTGGAACGGAAGGTTCCGCTTCCTTAGGTGTGAAGAATTCGATTTCAAGTTTAGAAACATTATATACATTCTTATAATCTATTCTCAGACAACCTCCGAATATACGAGTGTTGTGTGACTGAGTCTCTGCATCATAAAATGTTTTATCGTTTCCGTCAAACAGGAATTTTTCCTCAGTTCCCCTGAAGATATATGTGTCCTGTGAAAAGAATGCATCTCTTGCAGCCTGAACCTCCGGAATTTCGGTTTTACCTGCTCTTTTCAGTGACTGAGCTTCAAGCGAATCAGTATCTGCTGCAAATGCTGTAGTTTCATAAAGTGATCTTGTATGACTATAACCGAAATCTCCGAGTGATTTAGCCGACTTCAGTTCACCGAGGAAGACAGGCTCTTTATGTTCGTTATCACCGTGTATTGAAGATTCTTTTTGGGTGAGACATCTGACTTTACCTATTGCACCGATATTACCGTTTGATTTATATATCCTTGCGTAAGAAGGAATTCTATCTTTCCCGTAAACAGTCTCATATCTGCAACCGGTAAGCGCATAATCATCACTTAAAAACTTTTCTTTTTCCTGAACGATAATCAAGGCAGATCTTGCGGCAGATATTTCAATGTCAACAGTTTCACCTGTTTTGAAGAACCCTAAGAATTCTTCATATGGATGAATTGTTTTTACGGCATATTCTTTTTTGTCTTCAGGTAAGCCTATCTGACTTCCTATGGTTATAGTTACTGTTTTCTTATCCCATGATGAATTTGCGAATGTCAAAAGTCTTGTATCGTCATTTCCTCTTGATACTGCATTTTTCCCGAACACATCTTCATCAAGTGCAAATCCTCTCACAAGAATGTCATTGTATTTTTCGTGAATATTATATATTCTCGCAAGCTTGGCCTGTTCATAATCGCTCATAAGCCACGGATTGCCGTATATTTCCGGAGCAAGTATCAGATTACGTGAAAATGCCTGGATGATAAGCTCATCGTCAAAATAGTCTATAAACGATGAGATACAAACGCCATGGTCTTCAGCCAGCCTCTGCATTCCGGGGACAAGATTTCTGGAGAGAGCTGATACTCTGTGATGTGGTCCCGATACCGTATTGTACTGGAGGACATCGGTATATGTTTCAGCACCTTCGAGAAGAAATGTCGTAGCAGCAATTTCTGCTTCTCCGAGGTTGTTTCTGTGATTGAGAACTATAAGATCCGGAGAATACTCTCTGCATTTATCGATCATCTCTTTGAAGACTTTCAATTTTTCTTCACGGGGACTTGAGCAGACCGTATCGAACTTGAATTCATAAAAATTAAAATCTCTGCACAGTCCTATAAAGATTTCTTTTCTTTTTTCTTCTTCCTCAGGTGTATCCCCAAATCCGTCGACTCCGCCCCATATGCCCATTCTGATACCGATTTCTTTGGCTTTTTCCACACATGGGCCGTATCCTTTAGGATACTGCTTTCTGATTTTGGGAGAATCAGGTGAATCAAAAAATCCTGCGCCGTCAAGATTTCCCGCATCCCATGCATATATTTTTATCTGCATTCCATAAGTATCTTTAAGCCATTTGAAATATTCGAGGTTTATAAGAGTCTGCTTCTCTGTTGACCCCTCATTTGTGCTGTTTATCCATGAGAAATACTGCGATACAGAAGGAGTTAACTCATCTGCGCCGGATGTCTTTTTAGTTTTAATCATACTTATCTCCGTATATTTAAAATGAAGTCGATCAGCAATAAATACCAATCGACCGTTTTTTATTGTCAATTATCTTACAATACCCAAGAATTTGAGAATTGCGAGAACAATTCCTATCGTACTGTACAGTCCAAGAAGACTTCCGATAATCGAGAATATAAACCCAACATTTGGAAGACCGGAAAGGAAGCCGATCACGACTCCTGCAATCGCAACGACAATAATAAATATTATGATCTGAATAAGAAGTGAACCTACACTTTTTTCTTTAACATTAAAAGGTGTCGGCCAGATTTTTTTGATAATATCCATTTCAACCTCCAAATTAATAATTAGCTATCCGCTGTTTCAATTATATATGCTCTAATCATAATAATCAACTATATTAATACAAAAGACCCACGGAATTTTCCGTGGATCTTTCACTATTTATGTATTTGAATATTATTCTGCAAGAACATCAACAAGGTTATAAAGAAGCTCGGCGATATATGCGCGAGTTGCATTTGATTTAGGATCAACTTTTCCTTCATCAGTCAGCTCGAATATACCCTCATTAACGCCCCATTTAACAGCATCATAAGACCAATCGGCCACTTCTTCAGCATCGGATGTAGTAAGTGCATCTTCTGTTTCAGTTGAGATACCGCACTTTTCAACATAACGCTGAATTATGAGAATTGCCTGTTCTCTGGTAATGTTGTTATCAGGCTTGAAAGTACCGTCTCCATAACCAAGGATAAGTCCTTCTTCTGCAGCCCAGTCAACATATGGTGTGTACCACTGTCCATCTTCAACATCAGAGAATACTGATGTGTTTGTGCCTTCAGGGTCAACCTGAGCAAGTCTTCCGAGAACAGTTACAAACATGCCTCTCGTCATCGTGCCGTCAGGAGCGAACAGATCAGCAGCAACACCTTTGAACAATTCGTTCTCGAAAACGAATTTGATTGCATCATAATATGGTGAATCTTTGCTTACATCCTTGAACGGAAGTTCATCCGGTTCCGGTGTAACGGGCACATCTGGATTATCAGTCGGTTTCGGTTCTTCACTCTGCTCTTTTGCTTTTTCATCAGCAAGTTTTCTCAGAATCTGACCGATGTAATACCATTTTTCATGCTGAGTTTCGTTTTCTACTTTTGGTATAACTTCAGTCTTGGTATGGCTTGAATCATAAATACATGTGTATCTGATAAGGCCTTCCCAGTTTTCGGTAGCAGTGAGAATTACTTTACCTTCATCCCATTCGTGTCCATGTGCTGGAATAGCTACAGATTTTGTCTGTGTGCCAAATGCCTCATTTTCGAATTTTGCGGTATAAATGGTTTCACCGTCTTTTTCGCACATAGCCGGAATCACTTTTACGGTTGTTTCAACAGTTTCTGTTTCCACATGTGTATCGTGAATACTGCAGACTCTTGTAGCTGTGACAGAAGAATAGTCCTTAGACCATTCGAATGTTGCGGGATTCCAAGAGTGCTCACCAAGGACAAGTTCAACAGGTTCTTTTACATTGTTTTCACTTGTACCCTCGATAGTAACATTTACAGTTACATCTGCGCATATTCCCTCATTTGGTGTGAATTTTACTGTTGCTATTGTTCCGTCGGCTTCGATTGCTTCAAGAGTTGCAAATGCAATTGTGATAACTCCGTTTTCAGCATCATTCTTAAGAACATTGTACTTAGGAGCAACGGTAATTGTCTCAACAGTAAGTTCACTAACGTCATAATTAACCGTAACGAGTGCATTATTGAGAGCCTCTTCAGCAGTTATTGTCACAAGATACGGATCATCATCTACTTCAACTTCGGGTTCCGGTTCAGTTTCTGCAGATATATCATTGATGGTTCCTCTTGTAACCGGTTTGACGGTTTGCGCGATAAGTGCGATTTCATCAGCGGTCAAATTGTCTGCAAAGCCATCAATTTCGCTTAAAGCACGTTTGTCTGCCACAGGTGCTTTCTTAAGCATTTTATTTGGAAGGAGAGGTATATTTACATTATGCGGAGCCATAGCTTCGGCGAAATTGTCCTCCAAACTAACAAGTCCGGAAACGGGCCATACACCTTCAGCAAAGTTTCCTATTTCGTATTCGTTGCCGGTGGCTGCATCAAGTACAATCAAATTGACCATATTATCCGCTTTATTATATCTTGACCAATAGAAATAATCTCCGTCAAAATAGAATCCCTGGAAATAAATAACGTCAATTTCAGCACCTATTGTTATCATGTAATTCGCTGCAAAGTTTGCATAACTTCCATTGTACGGCATTATTCCAACTGAAAAGATTGATCCGTCTTTGCAAAGGAAATAGAAATAATCAACATATGCACTATAACTTGAATTATAGTATGATTGCGCATATGTAACACCGACAATATTATTACCGGCGCCAATGTACTTGGACATATTAAATACGCCTGCATAGTCTCCCGTAGTTGTATCCACCAATACAAGATAAGGTCCATAGCAACCCATTATGATATTGTCGCCCAAAGTCGGGGCTGCGGTAATGTCCATATATCCAATGGATGAAGAACCAATTAGTGTTGGCTCAAACGTTGTGGTATCAAGAGTATACAGATCAGATAAAAATTCATCTTCATTAAATGTTGCTAAATACAGTGTACCATCTGCTTCAAGAGCTGTAGAGGTAAATGGTTTATTAAAGCTTGTTTCTGTAAGAGGCGTATAGTTCGGAAGATTTTTGAGATTGAATTCACTGAGCCAGACTTTTCCGGTTTCATCCCAGATGAAAGCATTGAGGTCTTTATCAATTTCAATAACATTAACTTCCAAATCAGAAAATACAGATGTATCAACAGCTGAAGTTGCGGTAATTATAGTTGATCCTACTCCTGTTGCGGTAATTACACCATTTTCATCAACTGTTGCAACATTATTGTCACCAGACGACCAGGTTACTGTCTCGTCAACACCCCAAGGTTCTACAGTATATGATGCATTTATTACATTACCCTTTATCATATTTAAAACTGCAGGATCAAACACAATTGCCTTCGGACCGCCACTTAGTTCTGCTTCATTCAGATTAAGTTTGAATGAAGACTGATTATATGCGTAATCATAAACAGCAATATATAGATGCTGGTTCTCAGGAATAGAGAAATCAATTTCGCCTTCTTCAGTACCGTTGGCGATAAACATAGAGCGGCTGGCTCCTTCCTGTTCATCGAGATCGGCCGGGAATTCAAGCATTACTGATTCATCTTCATTTGCGACGACAACAGCTGCAATATAATGATTATCGCTTAAATCAATTGTTAGGCCTTCAGTTCCGCTTACGGCATTGACGCCATACATAATATTGTTGATTTCAGGGGCTTCGCCGTCAATCATGAACGTCTGAATCATTTCATAATCAGTGGGGAAACTATCCCAGTCTATCGTACCGTCGTCTTTCATATAGTATTCAGGAGCAAATCTGACTTTTGCTGTAAGAATATCTCCATCGCTGATATCTTTCAGCGGGATATCAGGATACGCCATAATTCCATAATTATCCCAGACAAGATCTTCCTGGTTATAGTATGCAGCATACTGTGGCCCGATATCACCGTCGAAGATAACATCTCCGGTTGTTTCATTTTCCAAAATAAATTTTCCGCCGGCAGATGTCCTTATAAGTGTATATTGTGCACCATAAAGATTATCATCGGGTCTAAGAGCATCCCTCTCGACAGCATGTACTATATTACCTTCATCATCATAGTCAAATCCGAAATACGGGTTTCCGCCTATAACGTACTTTCCGTTTCCGCTTGAAGAGATGAATGCCTCAATGTATTTAGCATCATCAGAGATATCATAAGCCATATACGGGTCTCTGGTTTCAGTTCCTTCTGCAAATTCCCAGTATGAACCCACATCCGTCATAGGAAATTCTCCCCATGCACCATAATAGCCAATTACAGGAATCGAATGAGAAACTCCGATAACACCTTCATCGGAATCCATTTCATCAATGAATATATATCCTTCGATGTATGCTCCAAGTGCATCATAATTTTCAATATCCAAAAGTTGTATATCAACCTGAACTTCTACCGAACCATCTGCAGGAACAACTACCTGAGCAACATCAAGCACTTGCAGTGCAAGGTATGCATCGTAAGTATCAATATCGCCGTCGTCGTCGAAATCTGCTACATCCTCATTTGTAACAGGTTCTTCATTAACAACATAATTCAGTATAGCTATAACATCAAGAACATTGAAGGCCCCATCGCCGTTTACGTCATATATATCATATTCATCTGCAGGGACATATTCTTCACCGTCTATGGTGAATGAAACATCGGCAAGAAGAGGAAATGTCCATATATTAGAGAACGGTACGATATCTCCACTATCTACATAGTTAAAGAAATAATCCTGAGTAAAGAATTCACTTGAAAGTTCATAAACGACATCTTCACTGGTCATATTATTGACTGTAAATCCGAAACTGTATGTTCCGTTTCTTTCCGGATCATCACCGAGTTCGGCTTTGATTTTGCCATCTGCTGCAGATTCTGTGGCATCTTCATTCATGAAAATGTATGTCTTTGAATTTAGAGCAGCTGCTGCATTAATAAGACCTGAACCCTGTTTTAAAACAGAATAATAATAACCTGATTCTTCTTCAATCAATGGAGTTGAAGTGGACATAAGAAGGCTTTGTACAAGCTGACGCTGAGACAAACCTGTCTTTTCAACGAGTCCCTGTTCTTCAATATACTGTGAAATAAGAGCTACTACACCTGCAACCTGAGGAGCAGCCATTGATGTACCGCTCATAACTTCATATTCCTGCCCGCCATCTATTTTACCGTTAGCAGCCAGAATGTTTCCGCCAGGCGCGGTTATTTCAGGTTTCAGTGTAAGATTCCCCGGAACGCCCCATGAAGAGAAGTCGGACATCTTGACATAGCCATTGAAATCAATCATGGGCGTCTGATCTCCGGAAATCGTAAATTTTCCTACATAGTATGTAAGTCCATCATCAGTTTGATTCATCTCGCCCGCATTACGGAACAAATCAGCATCATCCATCGTAATACTTACAGCGGGTGCGGTATATGAATAGCCCGTAAGGTTCATATTAATTACACCGGGCTGATTGTTATATACTATGGTCGCAATTGCACCGTTTGCGATCGCATTGTTTGCTTTTTGATAGAATGAAGAGCTTCCTCTTGAACACAAAGCAACTTTACCGCTGAGTTCATCAGCTACCTGAGCAAATTCTTCTGCTGTTCCATAACCGTCAATAAGAAGATAGTCATGTTCTCCAGCTATGGTGTAGAGTCTTTCATTACCATATCCTGGCGTGTCGGAATAGAAAATAAGAGAACCATTAATATCTAAATAGTAATTTACCTGACCAATATTATCAGCTGAAGCAACCGAAAGAGTGTTCTTAGCTACACCAGGAGTACCGCCGGTTGCAAAATTTTTGTCTTCAATATACGGATATTCATACAAAGTAAAATATGAAGAATAGTATGCATTTCCGCCTGAGTTAACCCATATAACATTTGTATCCGGTATAGAATTGATTACCTTTTCATAACTGTTTAATGAGGCAATACCTGCAACCGAAGAACCAAGTGAAAGGTTTACGGCATCTGCACCGAGAACGATTGCATCTTCTACGGCTGATATAATATCAGAGTCATACGCATTCTTTGCGCCAAAAACTTTCATTACGAGAAGCTGTGCATCCGGTGCTTCACCCTGCGTGAAAACTTCTGTAACAGAAGGAACAAATTCACCGTCACGTTTAACATATTTGTTACCAACAGCAATGCTCGCGACATGTGAACCATGTTCACTTGTACCGTCGTCATGAGTCATATCAAGAGACTTCATAACATAGTTGAATCCAAACGGTACTTTTTCACTTCTGTAAACATCATCAGCAGTAAAGCTGCCGTATTTTGAAACATTAAGCTTATCCCATTTATCGGATATGTCATCAAGAGTCATCAGATTTACAGTTTTGCCTGACTCTTCCAGCTCTTGAATGGAATATTTGAACCCTTCTTCATCAAACATCTCATGATCAGCATCGAGACCCGTGTCAACTACTGCAATCACTCTTCCGGCTCCTGTGTATCCTGAAGACCATGCGTATGTACCGCCGGTCATCTCAGTAGCTGCAAAGTTTTGCGGCTGAACATCAACACTCTCCGCAGTGTCAAGGTAGTATTGATTTTCAAGGACAACATCCTTGACACCTTTAATATGTTTGATATCATTTATTAAGCCGAACGGGATATTGATAGATATTGCATTCTGAAGCAATGTGAGGTTCCATACAACATCCACTTTATCACCTGCAATACCGGCTATCTCTTCTGTAATAAGATCCTGTTTTGCATCAAGATTTGAGCGATAAGCATTTGCTTTCGCATTATCTGCTATTCCCTGTGAATCATATGCAACAAGTGTTGCGTCATCATCGAGTATAACAGACACACGAACGATGTCAGTATCTTTGTAAAGATTTTCAGGATTTACTTCCTTTATTTCCTGTCTGACTTTTAAGTCAATAGGAAGACTGTCGATCTTCTGCCAAGATACCGATCTAGACGAATTGCCGTTATCAGCTGCAAAAATGTTCATTGGCAATATACTTACAACAAACACAGCAGTCAAAATAATAGCAACCAACCGTTTAGAAAACTTCGATTTTGACATACTTTCTCCTTCTTGCCGTGAGGCAAAATTAATTAATGGATTCAAATAATAAATATTTTTCCCATTGTGAGAATGATACCATATATTACCTTATTTTACAATAATGAAATAATAATTTATTCAAAATCAGGTGGAAAATATTCAATATAAAATCTAAATCACATGACGCCGGTTTAATACTTCAATTATTTATTAAAACAACGTTATACGCATTAAAATCAATTAAAAAAGCAAAAAAGACCTTATTTAAAAGGTCTTTTCAGAATGAATAATTAATGTATATTTATTCTTGTTTATTTCGTAATACTCTCCATAACGCCTATAAACAATGGGATGGAATACTCTCTGTCATAAATCATATAAACAAAGGGCCTGTTAAGATATACAGTTTTATATGATTCTTCAGCTACTGCCGTTGCTCCAACCATACCGACAGATGTTGCTGCAGCAGCTTTAGTTCCGTTTTCGCTGACTTCGATATAAGTCTTGTGAACAACGCTGTCTATTGATATATTGCCGTCTTTAAAGCTGCCGAGAAGGCTGAAATCAGCGCTGCTCTTCTTGAATGCTTCTTCCATACCCATTTTTTCAAGTGTACCGGCCAGATCATTTGAATATTCACTTTCATATTTTGGAATGGAAGTTTTTACTTTGATTATTTCAGGCGACGAAATCAGAGACGAAAGTTTTAAGCCGTTTAAGTTTTTAATGTAATCTTCTATCTGAATATCATTATCCGGAAGCAAAGCCACATAAGCATATCTCTCACCGATGTAATTCTTTATGAAACCAACTGCATCTTCGTCTTCAATATATTCATATACATTTGCATGCATAAACTCAACATCATTTTCTTTTCCGTTGATATCAGTAAATACATCTTCCCATACGTCAGTATCGTAGTATTTTTCATCCCATTCCGAATCAAAAGCAAGCGCATTTATTAGATACATTACAGCATCGTCCGGAATTTCATCTATAATGGTTGGGATCATATCGTCTGTATTTGATTTTACCCAGTTATTGATATCTTTTAATGTCTGTTTGTCAAAAGCAGCTTTTACAACTTCAGAATTGTAATACCGGATATTTTTTTCTGTAAATTCTTTTTCTACGGACAGATCATCAGTATCTTTGATCCAGATTGAATTTGCCATATGAACTTTAGACGATTCGCCATTTGGCAGCGATCTTATATAATCCATAAGAAACTCATTAAGATTATTTACGTCTGTTCCGAAAACATTTTCCATCTGTTCCAGTGTTTTACCGTTTGCACCATTCGCCGTCATAGCCAATGCTGTAATTACAGATACCGGAGAAAGCATAACATTTTTGCCTTTTTCATATGTTTCTCTGAACAGTCTTATTCCGAAATCATTAATTAACGCATAATCTGCAGAAATAATTCTGAGAGATTTGTCAACCATTCTAGATAAAATTGCGGCAACTTCGCTTCTTCTGATATTTCTCTCCGGAGCAAAAGTATTGCTTTTATCATTTCCGTTAATGATTCCTGCCCTGTACATTTCCATAACGGCGTCTTTGTCATAACTTTCACTCAGATCAGGAATATCTTCTTCATTAATTGAATTCACGGTTTCGTATTCTTCATTCGGAAATGCTGAATTAATAATCGATACAAAGAAATCTCGTGTGGCCATTTCATTTGGATTGCTGGGAAAATAATATATCAGATCGTTTTCCGCTGCATAATCCAGATATGACTGATACCATGGATCAGATTCCGTGAACTTATCTGAACCAGAAAAGTAAATTGAATGAAGACGACTTGCGATGGTTATTGTTTCCGCTACAGTAATATTGCCTGACGGGTCAAACCTGTGATTCCCTTTTCCGTTCATGAGTCCAAGTTCGTATGCTGATACAACATTACCATAAAACCAATCATCTTCGTTTATATCTTTATAGACTGAATTTTCATAATCGTATCTTTTCGAAAAATTGTCCATTCCGAAATTAACAACCTGAGCATTTGCAAAAGTTGAAAGACAGCTTATAACAAAAACCGTTGTCAGTAAGATACTAACTATTTTTTTCAACATAGAAGTCCTCCTTAAAAAGTAACAGAGGCTGTGTTTATGGATAAGGAGAAACAACAACCTCTGTATATTTGTTTTATTTATCCGGTTGTAATGCTCCGACAAGAATAAGTTAAAGTTATTTGCCTAAGAGCTTCACTAGATTGAAAACAAGCATTGCTACATTTGCACGGGATGCATTGCCCTTCGGATTTATCGTTCCGTCTTCTTCAAGAACATATATATCGTTCTGGACACCCCAGCTGACAGCTTCATAAGCCCACTTTGAAACACTTTCATCATCGCTGATATCTGAAATGTCACTGCTTTCTGTTGTGATTCCGCACTTATTTACATATCTTTGAATAATGAGTATGGCCTGTTCACGGGTAATGAGCTTTTCAGGACCGAATGTACCGTCACCGTAGCCGAGAATAATTCCCTGCTCCGCTGCCCATTCGACGTATTCAGAATACCACAGTCCTGTGCTTACATCACTGAAACTAGTGGATTTGTATTCGCTAACGTCGACTCCTGCGAGCCTTCCGAGAACAGTCACAAACATTGCCCGCGTCATTGTATTTTCAGGAGCAAATTTTGTATCAGAGACACCGATGAACAGTCCGTTTTCATTTACGAATTTTACCGCATCATAATACTTATCATTCTTGTTGATGTCGGTAAAGGGATTTACCCATTCATCTTCTGTATGTTCAGAAGAATTACTCTCCTGTTTCCTTCTCTCTTCAGCAAGTTTACGGAGTATCTGGCCGATATAATACCATTTCATATCTTTGTCTCTGTTAAGTTTTGGTATTACCTCTTCCTTGATGTGAGTAGGATTGTGCTTACATGTATATCTGATTAGTCCGTCCCAGTTTTCGGTAGCGGTTTTGATTATTTTTCCTTCATCCCATTCGTGTCCGACAGGAGCAATTTCAATGCTGGATTTTGTTATTTGTGTATTTCCTTCGGAATCTGAGAAGTACCTGCCGCATCTTTCACAGTAATAATATTCGGTATGCCCAGGATTTTCACATGTAGGCTCCTTTCTTGAATAATGTTTGATATTATGTCCGAGAGGATCCGATTCCATGGTCTTGGTCTGGGTTTCAAATCCGGAGTTATTAAATACAGCAGTCAGAGTAACTGTTCCTTTTTCAGTACATGTTGCACCAGAAACTGTTTTTGTTACTGCCACTGTTTCGCTCTCAACATGTGATGAGTCTCTCGAACATATCCTTGTAGCCGTAACATGACTATTATCTGAAGACCACTCATATGTTGCATTATTCCAAAGATGACCCAGTGTATCTGTAATTACTGTTTTTGTCTGTGTTTCGAATGCTGGATTGGTGAAGACTGCAGTATACACAACCGAGCCTTCATCTTCACATGTCGCATCGCTTGTTAAGAAAGATGTATTAACAGTTTCTGTCTCCACATGTGTTTCGTCATGTCTGCATATTCTTCTGGCTGTAACTGATAAGTTATCGTCAGTCCATTCATATATCGGATTGCCCCAATCATGTTTCAGAGCATCTATGACAACTGTTTCTGTCTGCGTTTTAAAAGCAGGATTTGTAAATTCAGCCGTATATACTTTCTGACCAGCTGTTTCGCATGTTGCCGGCGTTATGTCAACGCTTGTCTGTACTGTTTCAGTTTCAATGTGAGATGCATCACGCTGACATGTTCTGGATGCCTTTACTGACGAGTAGTCCGTAGCCCACTCATAGGTTACAGTCCCCCAGTTATGTTCAAGCGCATCAATTATGATTGTTTTTGTCTGAGTTTCAAAAACAGTCTTTGTGAATACTGCAGTATAAACAGTTGATCCATCTTCTTCACATGTGGCTGGCGTTGTAACAGAAGTTGTAGTTGTTGTTTCGGTTTCCACATGTGTATGATCTCTCTGACATACTGTTGAAGCTGTTACTGTAGTATTATCTGCAGACCATTCATATGTTGCTTCTCCCCAATCGTGATTAAGAGGTAATAATACAACAGTTTTTGTCTGTGTCTCAAATGCGGAATTTGTAAACGTTGCCGTATAGACTGCTTCTCCTGCAGTTTCACATGAAGGCTCTGAAATAACGGAAGTTGTATTTACGGTTTCTGTTTCAATATGAGAATTATCTCTTTGACATATTCTCAAAGCAGTAACAGTTGAATTGTTCGTAGACCATTCATAAGTTACTGTCCCCCAGAGGTGCTCAAGTGCATCTATTATAACAGTCTTTGTCTGTGTCTCAAATGCAGGATTTGTAAATACGGCAGTATAAACAGTCTTGCCGTCTTCTTCACATGTCGGGTCTG
>CACXBN010000116.1 GCA_902765885.1 uncultured Ruminococcus sp.
CTGCACACGAGGACCAGAGAGCAGATGTACGCGCCGTCCGCTGCCCCCGAAAAGTGTCTTGCTCTTCGAAACGCGCTGGACAAAGCAGGCTATTCGGACACACGCCTGTGCGGAAACGGTGATGTCGTGGATTATGATTCAGCCATGAGATATCTTGCAGCGGGCTGTTCAGAGGTATCCGTAGGACGCGCCGCTCTCGGAAATCCCTGGATATTCAGGGAGCTCTCGTCTCCGGGCGATTTTCAGGCTCCTTCCAGAAGTGAGATCAGAAAAATGGTAATAAGCCTTGTAGAGGCTGCCGTTCATGAATACGGCGAAAAAAGAGGAATAAGAGAATCCCGGTCCAGAGCCGCATATTTCATCCACGGACTGCCGGGATCTGCGAAAATACGCGAAAAACTGAATTTGGCGGACTCTCTGTCCGAATTCAGGGAAATACTCGAAACATACTCAGAATTGACGGAATAACGGAAATCATATGACTAACAGTATCTCAAGAACCATTGCCGCCGTTTCGACCCCGCGCGGAAAAGGCGGATTGTCGGTTATAAGAATATCGGGGCCCGATGCGGTCCAGATCGCATCGAAAGTTTTTATTTCAAAAAAATATCCGGTTTTGGCTGATGCTCCTTCGCGTTACGCCGTTTTCGGATCTTTTCTGGGAACCGATGATGTCGTTTGCGACACGGGACTGTTGACGATATTCCGCTCCCCCGCATCATTTACGGGTGAAGACTGTGTTGAACTTTCCTGTCACGGAGGGACAGCCGTCACAAACGAAATACTGCTCTCGGTACTGTCTCGCGGAGCTTACCCTGCAGGTCCGGGAGAATTCACAAAAAGAGCTTTTATCAACGGAAAGCTCTCTCTGACAGAAGCCGAGGCCGTCGGACTTCTCATAGACGCAGACACAAAAGAAAAAATGATGCTCTCAAACGGAGCATCCAAGGGAAATATAACAAACAGAATAGCCGAAATATCGGGCAGCCTGACTTCGATAATGGCAGCGCTGTATGCCGCGATAGACTACCCCGAAGAAGATGTGGGAGACGAGGGCGAGAAACAGATCGGGTCTGTTATTTCTTCATCTCTCAATAAAATCAAAGCACTGCTTGACACATATTCCATCGGCAAAGCTGTTTCGGACGGAATAAAATGCACGATATACGGAAGGCCCAATGTCGGAAAAAGCTCCGTATTTAATCTTATATCCGGCGAAAACAACGCTATCGTAACCGATATTCCCGGAACCACCCGCGATGTCCTCAGAGAGACCGTATCTCTGGGCGGCGTGACCCTGATCCTCACAGATACAGCCGGCATTCACAAAACTGATGATATAGTTGAATCCATAGGCGTGGAAAAAGCAGAAAATGCGGTTTTGGCATCCGAACTTCTCATAGCAGTTTTCGACTGCAGCTCCCCATTGACAACGGAGGACCGGGAGATCATCGAAAAGGCCGTTTCCACCGGAGTCCCGCGTATAGCGCTTATTAACAAAGCTGATCTTCCGTGCGCCTTGTCAGACATTGATGTTAATACTATTGATTCATCATTTGATCATGTGGTAAAATCATCATGTACCAACTCTCCTGAGGAATTGCTTAAAGATCTTGACTCTTCAATCAGAGAGATTATGGGAAGCGATCTCATTGACCTGAGGAATGACGCCGTTATCTGGGACGCAAGACAGAGAGCGGTCCTTCTTCGCGCATACGATTCGCTGTCTGCCGCCAAAGAAGCTGTCGCAAACGGAGATCCCGTGGACTGTATATGCACTCTCACGGAAGATGCGCTGTCCGCTCTGGATGAAACAGACGGGCGGACTGTAGACGACAAAATCGTATCAGAGGTGTTTTCTAAATTCTGTGTCGGAAAATAATATATTATATAAACGGAGGTCAATCATGTTTTGCAGAAACTGTGGAGCACAAATAACAGACACATCTGTTAAATTCTGCCCAAACTGCGGAGCTTCTCTTGCACAGCCTTCAAGTCAACAGACGATGTCTGCCGCACCTGCTGCTCCCGCAGGAAATCAAGCATTTTACGGGCAGCCCGGACAGTCATTCCAGGCACAACAGACTCAGCCGATCTACACCAGGCAGGGTCAATACCAACAGCAGTATCAGCAGCCACAATACCAGCAATCCCAGTATCAGCAGCAGTACCGGCAAACATACCAACAGCCATACCAGCAACCGTATCAGCAGATGTATCAACAGCCACAGTACCAGCAGCCTTATCAAAGACCTGTGGCTCTTCTGAAAACAAACAAGACTCTTGTGAAATTTATTTTTCTGTCATTGATCACATTTGGAATATACGGCCTGGTCATAATGTCAAATGTTTCAACAGACATAAATGTTGTAGCAAGCCGCTATGACGGAAAAAAGACCATGCATTATTGCCTGCTTTTTTTCCTCATAGGATGGCTGACTCTCGGAATAGGTATCATAGTATGGTATCATAAGATATCCGCGCGCATGGGCAATGAACTTAAAAGAAGAGGGATCGCTTATGACTTCGGAGCATCCACGTACTGGCTCTGGTCCGTTCTTGGATCTCTCATCATCGTTGGACCGTTTATTTATACTCACAAACTGTTTAAATCCTGCAACCTTCTCTGTGACGATTACAACAGAAAAGGCTGCTGACATTTGTTTACTATTTATTAAGGAGGATATTTTCCATGTTTTGCAAAAACTGCGGCGCTCAGATAAATGACAACGCCAAATTCTGTCCGAATTGCGGAACTTCGATTCCTGCTTCCGCTCAGCAAAGCCCTCAGGAAGGTACGATCAACCAGCCTGCTCAGCCACAAGTACAGCAGCGTCAGGCCGCACCTGCTCCTGCACCGACACCGGCCAACAGCCAGTCATATTATCAGCCTGCAGCCAATTATCAGGCTCCGCAGCAGGCTTATGCCCAGCCGCAGTATGTTCCCGCTCCTCCTACAAACGGACTGTGTATCGCCGGACTTATACTTGCCTTTGTTTTTCCTTTACTCGGACTGATTCTTTCAATAGTCGGTCTGGTCAAGGTAAAATCTTCCGGTGAAGGCGGAAGAGGTCTCGCCATTGCGGGAATAATACTCTCTTCCATCTTCATGGTCATTTACGTTATAATTACCATCCTCACTATTATGGGCGTCGCAAATGCTTATAACGCAGGAGTTTTCGACATCGATACATATTTCAGATAATTTACGTTTATGGTAACCCGGTAACCGGTAATGATCCTGAAAACTGATTCCGATCCGAAGACAAAACCTTTCATTGCCTGTACAAGTAAATAAAAAAAGAGAAGAATTATAGACTATACAAAAGGCGCATGACTTCCAATAAATGAAGCAAAATGGAACGAAGGAGCGGCAAA
>CACXBN010000117.1 GCA_902765885.1 uncultured Ruminococcus sp.
AATGAGCTCGTGAGAAAAGATCCGGAAATAGCAAAGAAAAGCATGATAGGCATGTACAGAGCGTTTGTGAATGACGAATATGTCCGGAGCCAGTGCAGACGATTTCTTGATATTCTTCTGAGCGCGCCGGATACAGACAGTGGCATTTTGTGGCATTGTACCGCAGGAAAAGACAGGGCAGGCTTCTGTACGGCAGTTGTACAGAAGATTCTCGGAGCGGATGACGAATATATAAAGAACGACTATCTTCTTACGAACATATACAATGCGGAGGATGTCAGAAAGATTTTCGAAATGATCAGATCTTCGGGAACTCCCCTCGATGCCGACTCTGAAAACGCACTGCATTATCTTTTTGATGCCCGTGAAGAATATATAGACGCACTGTACGATGAAGCCGGGAAAGTATACGGCAGCTTTGACGGATATATTCGTGACGGTCTTGGAATCGACGGAGACGCAGTCAGGGAAATGCGAAGAAAATATCTCATATAACACTTTCGGAGATAAATAATGAAATTCATACACATATCCGATCTTCACATAGGAAGGAAGCTTGAGGAATATTCTCTTGCAGAAGATCAGAAATTCATTCTCGACAAAATAATTGAGGCAGTCATATCAGAGAAACCCGACGCCCTCCTTATCGCGGGTGATATCTACGACAGGTCGCTTCCGCCGACAGAAGCCGTGACGATCTTTGATGATTTTTTATACAAGATCTCGAAGATCGGAACGGAAACATTCATAATAAGCGGAAATCACGATTCGGCTGAAAGACTGTCATTCGGAAACAGACTGATGGATGGTTCGGGAATTCACATCTCAGGTGTATACGACGGAACCATCCGGTTTTTTGATATGAAGGACGAATTCGGAACGGTGAGAATACATCTGTTTCCTTTCATAAGGCCTCATAACGTGAGACAGTTTTTCCCGGATGAGAAGATAGAATCGTTTACGGATGCGGCAAGAGTTGCGCTTTCGCAGGCAAAAATAAGTACGGACGGAAGAAATGTGCTGGTGTGCCATCAGTTCGTCACCGGAGCCCAAAGATATGAATCTGAAGAAATATACATAGGAGGAGCCGAAAATATCGACGCAGATGTTTTTGATCCCTTTGACTATGTGGCGCTCGGACATCTCCATTCACCGCAGAATGTCGGGAGCGAAAGAATCAGATATTGCGGGACTCCGCTCAAATATTCACTGTCCGAAGCGGATCAGCAGAAATCTCTGACTGTCGCGGAACTCGGTGAAAAAGGGAAGATTCAGATAAGGGAGATACCTCTTAAGCCGATGAGAGACTATGTGAAGCTTAAGGGAAGATACAGTGACCTTATGGATCTCGGATTTTATTCTGGAAGTGCATATCCTGACAGTTTTGTTCATATAACCCTTACCGATGAGGATGAGGTCCCGTATGCGGTATCAAGACTGGGAGTAATTTACAAATACATAACCGGACTGAGATATGACAACACGAAGTCAAGACACATACAGACAGAAGAGGCCGGGGAAGCCGCAAGTTCTCTGTCACCTTATGATCTGTTTTCAAAACTGTACGGCAGCCTGAACGGCAGAGAAATGAACAAAGTTCAGTCAGAATATATAAAGGGACTGATAGAAGACATATGGGAGGCGGAAGATGAGACCTGAAAAACTTGTGATTTCCGCATTCGGTCCGTATGCAAATAAAACGGAGATAGATTTTGAAAAGCTGGGCAAAGAAGGACTTTACCTTATCTCGGGAAACACGGGAGCCGGAAAGACAACAATATTCGACGCTATTTGCTACGCGCTTTACGGAACTCCGAGCGGGGATATGAGAAACGGGGAGATGATGCGCTCCAGTTACGCATCTCCCGATACCCCAACCTTTGTCGAGCTTAAATTTGAATACGCAGATAAAGAATATTTTGTAAAAAGAAAGCCCAGACAGGGCAGAGCGAAACTCAGAGGAAAAGGCACGACAGATGAAGCAGCCAGCGCTGAGATTACCTTGCCTGACG
The DNA here is from genome assembly GCA_902765885.1 of uncultured Ruminococcus sp. Classification (GTDB taxonomy): domain Bacteria; phylum Bacillota; class Clostridia; order Oscillospirales; family CAG-272; genus UMGS1696. Next base: position 2,013 of record CACXBN010000117.1, read on the forward strand.
GAAGGATCATATCGGGACCTGATGCTGTCAGCAAAAAGATCATCGACATCCTCGGAGTTGACAGAGAACAGTTTTCCCAGATATCCATGATAGCGCAGGGCGATTTCATGAAATTCCTGAGAGCATCTTCAGGTGATAAAATGGGAATGTTTCAGAAGATATTCAGAACCGAGAATTATGATAAACTCAGAAACAGGCTGCGTGAGGACAGAAAGAAAATCGAATCTACCAGAAAAGATATCTCATCCGCCGCAGTGAATACCGCAGAAAAAGCGGTTTGCGAAGGCAATGAATCGCTGTGCATCGAAAAGCAGCGGTGTCTCGAGAGCGGAGTATGCGATGCGCTTATTCCCGCGCTCGCAGAAGATATCAGCAGCACCGGCGGAGACATCAAAAAATGTGATGCCAGATTAAAAGAGCTTCACCTTCTGGTCAGTGAAGCCGGCGCCAGAGCCGCAAGAGCGGAAGAGCTCGGCAAGGTAAAAAGTGCCTTGAAAACAGCTCTCAAAAAAATCGAGGAAGAAAGCAAAAAAGCAGAAGAACTCGAAAAGAAGCTGGAAGAGTCGGAAAAGCAGAAGGCAGAAATAGAAGAGATAAAGGAAAAACTTATAAAGCTCAGATCCGTTACGGGTGAATATGAAAAACTGAAAACGGCCGAGAGCAGAATCAGTGAGCTAAAAAAGCTGCTTGAAGGGCTTGAGACGGAAAAAGCAGGTCTTGACACTGCCATCGAAGGATATCAGGAAAAGATAAGAAAATCGAGGGAAAGGGCAAAAGAACTTGAATCCGTACCTGCTGAGCTTTTAAGATCCGAACAGAAAAAAGAAGAGATAAAGAAGAAAGAATCTGAGCTTGCCAAAACCGAAGCGCTCATGAAATCATTTGATAAGGCGCTCAAAGTTCAGAAAAAAGAGCAGGAAGATTATTCCCGCATCCGGAATGCATATGCCGAAAGCAGCTCTCAATATGCCGAAAAACAGCGGCTGTATTTTGACGAACAGGCCGGAGTGCTGGCGGGCTTGCTTGAAGAAGGGAAGCCGTGCCCGGTGTGCGGATCAACGGAGCATCCGCTGAAAGCGCATATGTCCGAAAACGCTCCCACGCGTGAGGAACTGGAAGAGCTTAAGGAAGAGAATGCGCTTCTAGAAAAACAGGTCAACGATGCTGCAGGGAAAGCGGGTACTGCCGCAGCGGAAGTCAGGGCTGCGGAAGAAAAATACAAAGAAAGTTTTATGGAAGTATTTTCTCTTGAAGCAGGAGAAGACGCTTTTGACATGATTTGCTCAAAGCGAAAAGAACTCGGAGAAATGTCTCTGGAAGTCGAAGAGAGCATCGGAACGCTTAAAGAGCAGGAAAGCGAAAGAAAGATGCTTGAGAAGGAAATCCCCGGCTATGAGAACAATTGTGAAAAAGCAAAAGGGGAACTTTCGAAAATCACCGGTGAGATCGGAGAAAAAAAGACGGAACTCGGAATAGCGGAAAAAGAAGAAGAAAACATAAAAGGCCGTCTTGAATACGACTCTCTTGAAGAGCTTTCTTCGGTTATATCCCAAAACGAAAAGAGAATGTCCGGCCTCGGAGCTGAGGTCGAGAAGGCTGAAAGAGACTACAGGGAATCCGAAAAGATCATTTCCGAAAACAGGGCTGTGGCACAAAACGCAGAAAAGACACTCGGCGAGTCCGAGGACATCGATGAGGCCGAAGAAAAAGAACGGGCACTCAGATGTGAAAGTGAAATAAGAGAGCTTGAAACCCGGAGGGATGCTCTGTCAAGACGCCTGCACCAGAATGAGTCTGTGCTCGATGATATAAAGAAATACGAAGAAAAAATAGAAAAAACAGATGAGAAACTGAAGTGGCTCGTTCCTCTCTGCGAAACGGCAGACGGATCTAACGGTAAAGTAACCATTGAAACCTATGTGCAGATGGAATATTTTGAACGTATCATTCGCCGTTCCAACACCAGGTTTTTGATGATGTCATCCGGACAGTATGAGTTCGAAAGGGTAACAAGGACCGGAGGGAACGCGTATCATGGACTGGAACTCGATGTCATAGACCATTATGACGGAAAAAGAAGAGATGTGGGCTCGCTTTCGGGAGGAGAAAAGTTTATAGCATCCCTGGCGCTTGCTCTCGGTCTCTCGGATGAGATACAGTCGTCAGCCGGCGGAATAAAGCTCGACACCATGTTCATAGACGAAGGTTTCGGTTCGCTTGACTCAAAATATCTCAGTCAGGCAGTGAACGCTCTCGCGGGACTTTCGGAAGGACACAAGCTGATCGGAATCATATCTCATGTTGAGGAGCTGAAGGACAGAATAAACCGCAAAATACTGGTAAAAAAGAACCATTCCGAAGGCGTCAGCGTACGCGTCGAATGTGATTAAAAAGATTGAATTGAAGGCGTATATATGATAAAATAATATGAATACGATCATTGACGGAGCGAAGGTGAGAAAGTGAAAAAAAGCGGCATAATGTACGTTGGCCTGTGCGGCAGAAGCGGCACGGGAAAGGGATACGTATCTTCTCTCTTTGAAACTTTCGGCATCGTTTCGGTAGATACGGACGAAGTGTACCGCTCCATGACCGGCCCTTGTGAAGAACTGTCCCCGTGCATGAATGAGCTCGTCGGATGGTTTGGAGATTCTGTACTTGAAAAAGATAATTCTCTTAACAGAAAAGTCCTCAGGAATATCGTGTTCAGTGACGAAAACGCGCTTTCAAGGCTCAATGAGATAACGCACAAGCATATTCTCGCGGAGAGCGAAAGGATCGCAGAACGTTACGGCGAACAGGGAAAAAGCATAGTTCTCATTGATGCTCCTCTTCTTTTCGAAAGCGGTTTCGACAAGAAGTGCGAG
>CACXBN010000118.1 GCA_902765885.1 uncultured Ruminococcus sp.
GACTGATAATCTTTTCAAGGGATTGCTTCACAATTAACAAAAATCACTGCAAAGTTTTTTGCTTTGCAAATCTTATTATACGAGGAGCTTGAGTTATGGAAGAAAAGAAATATGAAGTTATAATGTGCATAGTACATGCCGGGTATTCGTCAATTGCTATGGACGCCGCCAAAAAAGCAGGAGCAAGAGGCGGTACGGTCATTCACGGGCGCGGCACGGCCAATCGCGAGTCAGAGGCATTCTTCCACATAGCGATAGAGCCGGAGAAAGAGATCGTTATCATAATAGTACCGGAAGAGATCAAGGACAATGTCCTTAAAGCGCTGTACGAAGGCGCAGGGCTGAACACCCAGGGCGGAGGAATCGCTTTCTCATTGTCGGCAGAAAAAGTAATCGGTCTCTCATAAGATTTCATTACAAAAAAACAGGGTTGTGATATTCGGAGTTTTATCTCCGTGCCACAACCCTTTTGTTTTTTCCTAATATCAAAGCACCAGGAAAGCTCCTATCCTGAGAGCGTTTCCTTTCGATTCTTCATTTTTCTCCGATGATAATTTCAGCTTAAGAACATGATGCCCTTTCTTCAGACCGCTCTTTATCAGAGCGGCATTCACCCTCCTGAATGTCTTGCAGTATATGTCCCATGAGCTCACTGTGAAAGGCTCTCCGCCGTCGATGGAACAAAGTGCATCGCCGCTGTCTTCTGCCATCATCCACATGATGCCGATCTGTTTGCCGTCAAATTCAAATGCAAGTTCTCCTCCCGGCTCGAGACACTCAATATAATGCGGATATCTTCCGCAGAGAGATTCGTCAACATGACTCCAACTGCTGTCTGTCTGAGCCTCGTCACAGTCTATGATCCGCGCCTCGATATGTGAATCTTCATCCGGCACTATCGGCTTTGGGTCGGCATACGATATCGGAGAATCGATCTTTTTCGCACCGCTTATCATCTCTTCAAGATTCTTTATGAGTACGGCCGCGTAAATTTCGTAGCCTGCATCATTGGGATGAACCGTATCCTTCGTATAACGAAGCCAGTCGTCTTTGTCTGCCTTCGGGGAACCCTCGGCAAGGACTCTCTGTATAAGTGCGCTGCCGATATCTATTTCAGGAAGATCATAATAATGGGCGACAGTGCTGTGCGCAGCCCTTGCATGCAGTATTCTGCCTTCAGCCATATTGTCTTCGAGAATCTTTGTGGCGGTGTAAACAATGATTATCTCGGACTCCGCGTTAGCTTTACGTATCTTTTTCACACACGCTTCGGTATTTCTGAGCGCTGTCTGATAATCAAGATCCTGATCGTTTACCGAGAATTCAAAAAACACAAGATCCGGGTGACTTTTACAGACATCCCTGCCACATCTGTGAACCCCGAAAGAAGAATCCGTTCCTCCTATTGCCGCCTGGACATGATTTATTTCGCAATTCGGCCATTTTTCTCTGAGCCATGCAGTCGTCCTGCCCGCCCAGCATTTGTCGTAGGAACTTGAACCAGCTCCCTCGGTGATTGAACCGCCGAAATACGCGACGGTAATTCCTTTTCCATTATTCAGCTTATATGCCAGATTTTCAAGCATTGATATTTTCCTCCTGAACTGAAACCGCATTTATATGATATATGTTCCGTGGCCGACGAGCTGCGTCGGATGTCCCGGGATATTAAGCCTTGCTTTTGCATTGGCGGGAATCGTGATCCTGTACCTTATGTTATCTCCCTCATACTTCCAGGATGATTCTATTCTGCCAAGATATGAATCAAATACAGCTTCCGCAGATCCCAGTCTTTTGTCGGGGTATGGCTTTATTTCGATAGATCCGTCACGCACCCTGATACCTGCGCTGTATGTTATGAGCCATCCTGCAATTGACGCATACATATAGTGATTCAGTGACCAGAAAGGATGGTGTTCCCTGTTTCCTCTCCAGTCCTCCCATATGCTGCTTGCACCCATATTCACTTCATAAAGCCATGACGGCCATTCTTCGTTGAGAAGCAAGTCATATGCCGTTTCTTTGTGACCGTAATCGCACAGCACTTTACAAAGTTCCTGAGTTGTCAGAAGTCCTGTGCCGATATGCCCCTGTTTTTTAACTAAATCGGCCAGAGCATCAATCGCATCCTGCTTTTCATTTTCATCAAGCAGATCCATGTAGACGGGTCTTACATATCTGCACTGACGATCCGTTTTTATTTTGCCATTTTCCGTAAACACATATCGATAAGAAGTTTTGGCTTTTTCTGATATATTTTTAAAGAAAAGCGAATCCTCTTTTTCTCCGAGTTTTTCAGCCATTTCTGCCGTGATTGCACAGCCAAAGGAAAGATATGCTGTCGCTATTTCCGCGTGTCCCGTCTTTACGCCTTCGTCATAGTAATCCGAACTTTCAGTACCCGGTTCTTTCCATTCACCCCAGTGCCATGAACTGTCATGAAGATACTTTTTAATCTCTTCCGGAAGTCCGGCGTTTTCTTCACGCCAATTGTTTTCGGCGCGTTTAACACAATACATCATCCACTTTCTTATTCCGGGATACAATTTTCTTATGATCTCCGTATCATCCAGATAATGCATTATTCTCCATGGAATTATCTCAAAAGCATCGCACCATCCTGCGCTTCCGTCTGCGGCGTCATATCCGGTCTCTGGGGCTATCTCTTTTACACAGCCGTTCGGAAACTGGGTAGCTGCGAGTTCACCGAGCCATCTTTCAAGAACAGGTACACAGTCCATTAAATACATTGCTGATTCGGAAAACACCTGGATGTCTCCTCCGAATCCTGATTTTTCCCTTGTCGGACAATCCGTGGGAATATCGACAAAATTACTTTTCATCGACCAGATGCAATTATCAAACAGCTTATTTACCTTATTGTTACCACACTTATAGAAGCCTGTCTGCAGCATATCAGAATATACGGCCACCCCGGTGAATTCTTCCCCGGTTATCTCAAGATCCGTTTCAACTTTCACATATTGGAACCCATAGTAACATTTAGTCTGGTGATGATGATTACGTCCGGGTTTGCAGATGTATTCAAGCTTCTGATCGCAATATGGCGCGTCCGGATTCATGTTGTGAGAAACCTGAAAATTGCCATGCTCATTAAGAGTCTCCCCGCATTGCATGCGGATGTATTCGCCGCCCTTTGCCTCAACATCAAACTCAACATATCCCGCAAAGTTCTGGCCGAAATCAAGAACCTTTTCTCCGTTCGGAGTCGTAAGGAGTTTTGCTTTGAAGCGTTCGTGCGAAACGACGGGAACAGAGCTTCCAATTATGTTATCAAGAGGCTCTTCTGTAGCTTTTACCTCATGCCAGTCGGTAATTTTTATGTTGGCATCATATGATTCAAGCCTCATCATATCATTGAAACCGAGCGGGCCGTTCTGACTTGCCACCCAGTCTTTGTCTGTTTTCAGCACGACGATTTCGTCTGCTTCCAGCTGACAAAGCAGTCCGAGCTTTGTTCCGAAAGTGTTCCTCTTCATCGGCCATCCGAGAGAGCCTCTGTACCAGCCTTCTCCTATGGTGACCAACATTTCGTTCTCTCCCTCGACAAGGAAATCCTTCACATCATATGTCTGTATCTGGAGTCTTTTATCGTACTGACCGGCTCCCGGACTCATAAAATATCCGTCAACGTGATTGCCGTTGATATATGCATCATACACCCCATGCGATGTAATGTACAGTCTTGCATGTGCCGGCGCTTTGTCGACATAAAATGTCTTTTTTAAATATGATGCTCTGTATAGCGGGTCTGCCGCTGTTGTATATTCGCTTTTTTTATCAAGTTCCGGTTCGATCCATACAGCTGAAATGTCTTCTTTTGACGGTCCCGTTTCAAACAGTGAGGATGATGGGATACCCTTTACACCGTCTTCATCCCAGAGAGTGACACTCCATTCGATTCTTGATTTGGAGGGTATAGTATAATCTGCTGTATAACGGGATTTGCCTGAATCTATTCTTCCGCTGTCATATATTTTTTCACCTGAACAGAACATTGTTATTTGAAACGCGCTCTGATATTTCCCTTCGCATGGTATCCATGAAAGAGTCACCTTTCCGGGAGATATGCCGACAGGAGAAAAAATATTGTTGGTTTTCAGAAATCTTGCTTCCATATTTATCCTTTGTTTGCTGCATGAATAATTAAACTGCGCATATATTCTTTTATTTCACAAGTCCGATCTTAAGAAATGTCTCATAATCGAGATCAATTACGTTTTTGGCTTTTTCTAGCAATTCTTCAATATTTACGCTTTCTCTTTTACTGTTGAATATTGAAACGTTCAGGTTGCTTCTGTTTTCGACATCTATCGTGTCTCCGGAAAAATAGAACATATCCTCGGAAATATTATAGGGTGCTATTCCGTAATTTGAAAAATCACGGTCATTTTTGTTGAAATGAATCCAGTTGTTTTGCACTCTTATCCCGACCGGCATTGCGTATCCTTTCGGATCGGTCCTGTTGACCTTTGAAAGATCGGTTTCTAAGGTTGCAAGATCCGGATTGCCTTCTCTCCATGCATCATTGTAAACATATGCCGGGAATCCGACATTTCCCCCGGTACCGTACGCATAATAATCAGAGTAATCATAGTTGCTGAGTGACACATACCAGCGCGAACAGTCTATAATGAGGTTGTCATGGATACCTATGCCTCTTCCGCC
>CACXBN010000119.1 GCA_902765885.1 uncultured Ruminococcus sp.
TCTGCGATTCTCGGTGTCGGATTTCCGAATCTCGGTTCAAGAGTCGTACCCTTCAGCGAGATGGAACCCAGAATATTTATATCATAAAGATCTGAGAACTCATATCCGAATCCGAAAGTCCCGCTTGCGGGAATAACAGGATTGTCAAGTTCTATTCCGCAAAGACTGACTTTTATTTTTTCCATATGATCTCCTCGCTTCTGAGCACAGGTCCTTCCTTGCAGATCCTCTTGTAACCCGTCACGGTTTTACATGTACAGCCCATGCATGCGCCGAATCCGCATCCCATTCGTTCTTCAAAGCTCATTTGTCCTTCTGTGCTTGCTTTTTCATATACTGCTTTTAGCATCGGCTCAGGTCCGCAGGCATAATAATATGAATAATCCGTATCCATAGCACTTGTAACAAAGCCTTTGATCCCGTATGATCCGTCAACGGTGGTCACAAATGTATCAGCGCCAAGGTTTTTGAATTCTTCTTCACAAAAGATCTCGGATGAGGAATTGAACCCCAGAATGACACTGACTTTTTTCCCTTCAGACAGAAGTTTTTTTGCAAGATTATACAGAGGGGGAATGCCTACTCCGCCGCCTATAAGGAGAGGATGTTTTCCGGAAAGATCTGTATTATAGCCGTTACCAAGTCCCGAAAGAATATCAAGTGTCTGTCCTTCGGACATTTTTGACATTATTTCGGTTCCTGCTCCTACCACCTTATATATTACAGTGACTGATTTTTCATCATAGTCAAAGACCGATATAGGTCTTCTTAAATAAAGTCCGTCTATTTTGATGTTTATAAACTGACCGGGGGCACTGATGCCGGAAGCATCTCCCGAAAGCTCCATTCTGAAAACATTCGGAGCAAGGTTAACATTTTTTACTATTTTGAATATTCCCTGTTTCATCACGCATCAATAGTTGATATCTTCTGTGTTGTTTCTTCTATCACATCAAGGAGCGCTTTGCATGTGTCAAGAGAGGTAAACATCGTAATATTGTTTTCCGTCGCACACATTCTGATTTCAGCGCCGTCGTTTGCATGGTTCGGGGAACCTATATCCTTGGTATTCACAACATATGCTATCTTTCCGGATCTTATTGCATCTGGAATCTCGTCGCTTCCTTCGCTAATCTTTTTAAGAACATGAGTCCTGATTCCATGCGCTTTCAGGAATGCAGCGGTACCCTCAGTAGCATCAATGTTGAAACCGAGATTATAGAATCTTCTGATGAGCGGGAGGGCTTCTTCTTTGTCCTTGTCGGCTATGGTAGCAAGAACGGTGCCGTGGCTTGTCGTATTCATTCCGCTAGCCTGGATAGCTTTGTACAGCGCCCTGTTAAGCTTGTCATCATATCCTATTGCCTCACCGGTCGATTTCATTTCGGGAGACAGATATGCATCAAGTCCCCTTATCTTATTGAATGAGAATACAGGAACTTTGACGTAATATCTCTTTTTCTCCTCGGGATAGATAGTGAATATTCCCTGCTCCTTCAGAGATCTTCCGAGTATAACCTCGGTAGCGATATCGGCCAGATTGAAGCCTGTGGATTTTGAAAGGAAGGGCACTGTTCTGGATGAGCGAGGATTTACTTCAATGATAAAGACATTGTCTTCTTCATCCACAATGAACTGAATGTTATATAGTCCTACGATACCTATTCCCAGACCGAGTTTCTTTGCATATCTCAGGATCGTACCTTTGACTTTGTCGGAAATCGAGAATGCGGGGTATACGCTTATTGAGTCTCCCGAATGTATTCCGGTTCTTTCTACCAGTTCCATTATCCCGGGCACAAAGACATCATGTCCGTCGCATATTGCATCGACCTCAACTTCTCTTCCCATTATATACTTGTCGACGAGAACAGGCTTGTCTTTGTCTATTTCAACCGCCGTCTTAAGATAGTGGCGAAGCTGTTCTTCATTTGCCACGATTTCCATCGCACGTCCACCAAGGACGAAGCTGGGTCTTACAAGTACCGGATCGCCGATTTCAGCAGCTGCCTTAACGCCCTCCTCAATATCGGTTACAGCACGTCCTGCAGGCTGGGGAATGTTCAGATCTATAAGGATCTTCTCAAACAGATCCCTGTTTTCGGCCTTGTCTATCGCATCACAGTCAGTACCGACAATCTTGACACCACGTCTCATAAGAGGTTCTGCGAGATTGATCGCAGTCTGTCCGCCCAGAGAAGCTATAACACCCTCCGGCTTTTCGAATCTCACGATATTCATTACGTCTTCCGGGGTAAGAGGTTCGAAATAAAGCTTGTCGGCGGTTGTATAATCGGTAGAAACGGTTTCCGGATTGTTGTTAATGATAATCGCTTCATAACCGGCTTTTTTGATAGTCTGTACTGCATGGACAGTTGAATAGTCAAATTCAACTCCCTGGCCTATTCTTATGGGACCTGCTCCGAGTACTATTATCTTTTTGCGTTCCGTGTATATTGATTTGTTTTCTCCGGTATATGACGAATAGAAATATGGTATGTATGCGTTTGTATGGCAGGTATCCACCATTCTGAACACGGGTTCGATTCCCGCTTTGATTCTGTGCTCGTAAACCTCTGTCTCTTTGACACCCCAGAGCTGAGATACATACTTGTCACCGAATCCCATTTTTTTGGCTTCAAGAAGTACTTTATCGTCAAATGGACTGTCTTTAAGTTTTGTTTCCATTTCAACTATATTTCTGAAAGCTTCAAGGAAGAAGGAGGTGATCATCGTGACCTTATGAAGTCTTTCCACGCTCTCTCCTCTGCGGAGCAGCTCGGTTACTCCGAATATGCCGTCATCTCTGAATTCCGAAATATATTTATATATTTCATCGGTAGTCATATTGTCAAACTTGGCAAGTCTGAAATGGCAGGCGCCGTTCTCAAGTGATCTTACCGATTTTAAGAGGCATTCCTCAAGAGTTGATCCTATACCCATGACCTCACCGGTGGCCTTCATCTGTGTTCCGATAATGTTGGGAGCCGATGAAAACTTATCAAACGGGAATCTGGGCAGCTTTGCGACAACATAATCGAGAGACGGCTCGAACGCTGCATTTGTGTTTGCAATCGGTATATCTTCAAGCAGCATGCCCATTGCTATCTTTGCAGTGACTCTGGCAATCGGATAACCGCTGGCTTTCGATGCAAGTGCCGATGAACGGGAAACTCTCGGATTGACTTCTATCAGAAAATATTCGCTGCTGTTAGGATTGAGCGCGAACTGAACATTACATCCTCCGGCTATTTTCAGCGCTCTTATGATCTTTATTGCACTGTCGTTGAGCATTTTCAGATCATGATCGTTTAATGTCATAATGGGGGCAACCACAATCGAGTCACCCGTATGCACGCCGACGGGGTCAACATTCTCCATCCCGCATATCGTGATGGCATGGTCGCTTTCGTCGCGCATGACTTCAAATTCTATTTCCTTATATCCTTTTACGCTCTTTTCGACAAGCACCTGATGAACGGGAGACAATCTGAATGCGTTAAGAGAGATCTCGTAAAGCTCTTCTTCGTTGTTTGCGAATCCTCCTCCTGTTCCGCCCAGCGTGAATGCAGGTCTGAGCACAACGGGATATCCTATTCTCAAAGCGGCAGCTTTGGCCTCTTCAAGCGAATAAGTGATCTCTGAAGGAATAACAGGTTCACCGATGGACTGGCAGAGTTCTTTGAACAGCTCTCTGTCCTCAGCCTTTTCTATGCTTTCGCTGCTGGTTCCCAGAAGTTCTACTCCGCACTCTTCGAGAATACCTTCTTTTTCAAGCTGAATAGCGAGATTCAGTCCGGTCTGTCCTCCGATTCCGGGAACAATGGCATCGGGTCTTTCATATCTCATTATTTTGGCTATGTATTCAAGAGTAAGAGGTTCCATGTAAACTCTGTCAGCAATCGTCGTGTCCGTCATTATTGTGGCGGGATTTGAGTTTACAAGAATAACTTCGTATCCTTCTTCCTTCAGCGCAAGACATGCCTGTGTACCCGCGTAGTCAAATTCCGCGGCCTGTCCGATAACAATCGGACCTGATCCTATGATCATTACTTTTTTGATATCAGTTCTCTTTGCCATTCAATGTTCCTCCGTATTTAGAGTATCATTATCTAAATATATTATTTCATTATTAAAAACAGTAAGAAGGCATTTTCCGAAGACGATTTTGCCGTCAAATGGTGTTGATTTTCCTTTGGAAAGAAAATCATCGGTATTGATCTTATACTGTCTGCCGAGGTCCCAAACACTGTAGCCGATGTCCGATTTGATTTTAAATCGTTTTCTTGGGTTATAGCACATTAAATCAGCAAGTCTGTCAAGCGTTATCACCCCATTGCATACGAGCTCCGTAAATACTACCTGAAAGGCCGTTTCAAGGCCGGTTATTCCGAAAGCGCTTTTCTCAAGTCCTCTGCTCTTTTCTTCCTTTGAATGAGGCGCGTGGTCAGTCGCGATCATATCAATCGTTCCGTCAACAATTCCTTCAATCAAGGCTTCTCTGTCTTCTCTGGAACGAAGTGGAGGATTCATTTTCCATCTTCCGTCTTCTTTCAGATCATCTTCACACAAAACAAGGTAATGAGGAGCAGTCTCGCATGTCACGTCGATGCCTGATTTTTTTGCGTCTCTTATGATCTGAACGCTCTCTTTGGTCGATATATGGCATACATGAAATGCGCATCCGGTTTCTTCTGCCAGCTTGATATCGCGTTCTATCTCACGCCATTCACTTTCGGAACATATGCCGCGGTGTCCGTGAGACTTTGAATATCTGCCGTCATGTATATATCCGCCGTGCAGCAGTTCATTAACTTCACAGTGTGCTGAGATGATCTTACCGAGTTCTGCGGATTTTTCCATTGCGGCTCTCATCATATCGCCTGACTGCACTCCGTGACCGTCATCGGAAAATCCCGCAACATTTTCGGCAAGTTCTTCCATATCAGACAGCGCATTGCCAAGTTCTCCTTTTGTTATCGAGGCAAACGGAATGACCGGTATAACAGCATCTTTTTTTATAATGTCCAGCTGCTCTTTCAGTGTATCAGCTGAGTCAGGCACGGGATTTAAGTTCGGCATGGTGCACACAGCTGTATATCCTCCGTGAGCAGCCGCCCTTGTTCCCGTAAATATAGTCTCTTTATAAGAAAAACCAGGTTCGCGAAAATGAACGTGCACATCGCAAAAACCTGGTAAAATCGTCAAGTAACCATCACCTGAAGAAAAAGAATCAACAGATAAAGCAATGGAGGGATGGGCAATCAATTCATTTATCATGCTCTTCGACATCTTCCTGACTTTAATGTCTTTCATGACACCAATCCTCCCGCTTTGATTAATAAAAAAGTGTTAACCACATTTTCTGAATTATATCATGATGCAGTATCTTATGTCAATTTGTCAATATTCCGAAATATTGTATCACTGTTGTGATTTTTTTGAAAAATTAAACAAAGTGTCATTCAGGAATCTCTGCCACACTTGAAAGAATCAATCTTGGACGATACGGAAAATCATTAACGGTTTCTCTTGTTGATACACCGGACAGGACAAGGACGGTGTCAAGTCCCGTTTCAATGCCTGCAACAACATCAGTATCCATTCTGTCTCCGATCATTACTGCTTCATTCGAGTGTACTCCGAGCATTTTAAGTCCTGTTCTCATCATAAGAGGATTCGGTTTTCCTATGTAATAAGCGCTCTTTCCCGTCGTAGCTTCAATAGGGGTCATAAATGCCTTGCAAGCAGGAGCTATTCCATCCTCAATCGGTCCGGTCATATCCGGATTGGTCCCGATAAGCCTTGCACCTGCATTTACAAGGTTCATGGCTCTGTAAATGTGCTCATAGCAGTAGTCGGTGGTTTCTCCGACTACAACATAATCAGGATCGACATCATTTATCATTATTCCCTGATCGTAAAGAGCGTTGTAAAGCCCGTGGTCTCCTATAACATATGCGCTGCATCCGGGAGCCTGGCTTGCGAGAAATCTGGCGGTTGCCTGGGCACTTGTATAAAAATGCTCCTCACCTATATCCAGCCCAAGCTTCTCCATTTTTTTCTGCAGCTCCTTAGGTGAGCGGCTGCTTGCATTTGTTAAAAAGAGAAATTTTTTGTCTTCTTTGTAAAGCCAATCCACAAATTCTTTGACTCCGTCAATAAGCTTGTTTCCATGATATATGACGCCGTCCATATCACAGATAAAGCCCTTCTTTGATCTTAAAAGTTCCATATTATATTTAACCTCTTTATATTCATTATTATATTTCTGAGTGCAAGATTATATCATAGTCCCTGTATGATTGCTAACTATTTTGCAAAGTTGTAACATTAGGACGATATTATCATTATTATAGGTCAAATATATACTTCTTAAATCTGAATATTTGCAGAACTTTGTGACAGGTATGTTATTCACTTCTGCAATCTAATCATTCAAATGGTGCAAGTTTTGTTGACATATTTCCCAAAAAAAGTTATACTTTTCTAAGAAAAAAATTTTTAAAGAAGGTAAACATATTTTCCCTTCAATGATCCGGAAAGCTATATTTAAAATTTGCTATTCAAATTGTTTTAAAAAACGCTTTAACCAAGCGATAAAGATCATTACTTACATACATTTAGACTGAGTCGCGTGTATAGACATAATTCATAATCTATCAGTAACTGAAGGTGAAGCCATGAGAATTCTAATAGCGGATGACGAAAAGCCTATTGCAAAAGTACTTACTATCCTTTTTGAAAAAAACAATTATTCGGTTGATACGGTATACAACGGACAAGATGCATATGATTACATTGAAATGGGAAATTATGATGCCTGTATTCTAGATGTTATGATGCCTGATATCGACGGATTCACCATAGTCAGGAGATTGCGCAAAAAAGGAATCGATGTTCCGATACTTCTCCTTACAGCAAAATCCGAGATAGACGATAAGGTTGAGGGGCTTGACAGCGGAGCCAACTATTATCTTACCAAACCGTTCGACACAAAAGAGCTGCTGGCAACAGTACGAGCCATAACAAGAGCCAAGAATTCTGCTGACTCAAAGATCACTTTCGGCAACATATCACTTGATATAACCACTTTTGAACTTTCCACAGAAAGCGGCTCAGTGAGACTTTCAAATAAAGAATTCCAGATGCTTGAATGGCTTATGTCCCAGCCCGGAACGGTTATTTCTGCTGATAGATTCATGGAGAAAATCTGGGGGTATGATTCGGATTCGGATATCGGTGTTATCTGGGTATATATTTCATATCTCCGGAAGAAACTTGCTTCTGTAGGAGCAAATGTACACATTAAATCCTCAAGAAGCCTTGGATATTACCTGGAGGAAGTGAAATGATAGGCAAACTACGTGTCAGGTTTTCTGTTCTGTTCATTATCTCACTCTTCCTGATTCTAGCCCTTATGGTTTCTGTGATGAATATAATGAACTACAGCTCCATAATTAAGGAATCAGACAATATCCTCTCTTTTATTTCCCTGAATAACGGAGTGTTTCCGGAAGAGTTTGACAGGAAAGGTCCTCCTCCACAGTTTAGTGACGACAAAAATGATACTTCAGGCGGACATCCGAATAACAGACCAGAGGACTATAATAAATTCGATTTTTCTCCCGAGGTTCCCTTTGAATCAAGATATTTCACCGTAACATTCGATGAAGCGCTAGAAGTATCTAAGATCGACACATCCAAAATAGCTGCAGTTTCCGATGAAGACGCCGAAAGAATGGCATACAAGGTGCTCAAAAACAATTCATCGTACGGGACCGAAAATGAATACAGATATATTGTTTACGAAAATTCTGACGGAAACACAAGAATAACGTTTCTTGATATCGGAAGAAAGCTCTCTTCATTCAATACGTTTCTGATAATAAGCTCGGTCACAGCACTTGCAGCTCTTGTTATCACGTCGATTATATTTATCATTCTATCCGGCAACATAATCAATCCGATTGCGGAAAGTTATGAAAAACAAAAAAGATTTGTTTCAGATGCTGGTCACGAAATTAAAACTCCGCTGACCATCATTAATGCATATGCTGATGTGATAGAAATCGAAAACGGAAAAAGCGAATATACTGATGAAATCAAACAGCAGACAAAAAGGTTGACAACCCTGACAAATGAACTTGTTTACCTCGCAAAGATGGAGGAGACTCCTGACCGTTCGGCATTCACTGAATTCTCTCTTACTGATACTATTCTTGAATCCGCAGAGCCATTCAGAGGCATAGCTCATAATAAATCGATCGATTTCAAGATGGATATTGAACCTCTTGTAAACATGCACGGAAATGTCATGTCTATCGAGCAACTGATCTCAGTCATAACCGATAATGCCATGAAGTATTCTCCGGAAAACGAAACCATATTTCTTTCGATGCAAAAGAAAGGGCGAGCAGCCGAGATTTCGATGTCAAACAAGTCTGTCAATAATCTTTCAGATGATGATATCAGTCATGTTTTTGACAGATTTTACAGAACTGATAAATCAAGAAATTCCGAAACGGGAGGACATGGAATCGGTCTTTCAGTTGCAAAAGCAATTGTTACGGCACATAACGGTAAAATCAGCGCCGAATACAAGGATTCCGTTTTCACCATCAGGATAACGTTGCCGCTGTGAATAATAAATCCCATGCTGTCTCACTGACGCATGGGATGTTTTGTTATTTAAGCTTTTCAAAGAGTTCTTTGGGGATTTTTCTGTCCTTATAATAGTACTCTCTGTCGTGTTCACCGAGTTCTCTTACGACCCTGCATGGAGTGCCCAAGGCGAGCACATTTTCGGGTATGTCTTTTGTTACGACACTTCCTGCTCCAATAACGGAATTATCGCCTATAGTTACTCCCGGCATTACAAGCACCCCTGCCCCAAGCCAGCAGTTATTTCCTATCCTTATTGGCGCATTAAACTGATATCCTTTTTTCCTAAGCTCGGGATTCAGAGGATGTGCTCCGACAGTGAGGACAACATTCGGCCCGAAAAGCACATTGTCACCTATATAAATATCCGTATCATCGACCAGAGTCAGTCCGAAATTCGCATATACATTATTTCCAGCATGTACAAATTTGCATCCCCAGTTTGCATGTATCGGAGGTTCAAAGTAGCAGCCCTCTCCAATATCAGCAAACATTTTTTTTAGAAGTTCCTGTCTTTTTTCAAGTTCCGCAGGTCTGGTCAGGTTATATTCATACATCATCTCCATCGATTTCTGCTGCAAAGAAACTATTTCCGGATCCGTCACGTCATAGAGTTCCGTGAGGTGCTGTTTGTCAATATTTTTCTTATTATCCATATCTTACTTTCTCCATCGGGATTAAGGCTGAAATTATAATCGAAAAAGGAAA
>CACXBN010000120.1 GCA_902765885.1 uncultured Ruminococcus sp.
ATATTTTTCATCGTTTGTGGCACTCTGGAGCACGGGATAATCGACAAGCGTCCCGTCTATCTCCAGCCATCCGCATATTTCAGGATTTATGGCCCTCAGTGATTCAAAATCAAGAAGCTGATCATTCGTGGACGGAAGTCTTACGGATGTGTCGGGAGCGGTTCCGCTCTCTCCGGTCTCCGAATCGGTATCCGGCGCTGTGTCAAACGGATCCTTTACGGCAGTGTCCGGTTCGGAACCCGTATCGGTTTCCGAATCCTTTTCGGTGTCTATAAGATCGTCTTTTGTATCAAGCGCCGCAGTATCGGCCCCTGCAGAGGTGTCATACTGCTTTATGGAATCTCTCAGATCCTCAAGCTTTTTTCCCGCATTTTCCCTGATGTTGTTCACTATGACAACAACTGCTGCGGCCACAGCCAGAGCTGCAAAAACACATGCCAGGATAATATATATCGTCTTTTTCTTCATTTATATAACCTTTTTCAGAAGAAGATGGCTTCTTTTAACCATTTCCTCAATCACTCCGTCTCCCAGTCTGCCCGATATGATCTCACACGCTTCTCCGAGATTCGGTTTCCTTGTAGTCATGTTGTGACAATCGGAGCCCAAAATGTGGATCTTTCCTTCTTCAAGAAGCTTTAATGCTTTCTTTCTGGTCCTCT
This sequence comes from uncultured Ruminococcus sp., assembly GCA_902765885.1. Taxonomy (GTDB): domain Bacteria; phylum Bacillota; class Clostridia; order Oscillospirales; family CAG-272; genus UMGS1696. The sequence continues at coordinate 663 of CACXBN010000120.1, forward strand.
GGTCTATAAAGAATTCGGCATTTGACTGCATGAGTATTCCCTGACTGAGGAACATGTCAAAGGTCTCCGGCTTAAAATAATCGAAAAATCTTTCTATGTGGGCAAGTATTATCTGATAGTCCCTGTTTCTGTTAAGAGCCATTATTTCATCCGCAACTCTTTGCGGCCACGGGTGGAAAGGCATTTCGATAAGGATGTTTTTCGTGCCGGAAATTCTGAGCTTTTTCAGCTCATCTGTCTCTGCTATTCCGTCAAAGAAAGCGACTTCGGCTCCATACCTGATCGGTATCAGTTTTCCCGCTCCTGCACTCGCAAGAGTTTTCATGCACTTTTCTCTTTTTTCAAAGAAGTGCTTCGGGTTGTCATGGGTAGCATAAAAGTGCGGGGTAAGCACTATTGCACCTGCTCCATACTCCACCGAGGTCTTTATCATCTCGAGACTCATCTCCGCAGAGCGGCTTCCGTCATCGATTCCCGGTATTATATGAGTATGGAAATCCGCCATCCCCATTGCAGGGCGTCTGGACGTCATTCTTTCTTATCGCTTGCGGCGGTCTTCTTTGCCTTTTCGGCGTTCTTCTGACCGTATCCGTAATATTCGCCGTAGTAACCGTCTTTCTTCCCATAGTATTTCTTGTATTTGTACTTGCTGTAATACTTGGAAGAAGATGTTGCACATGTGAGAACGAATCCGATTATATTGGAATTGTTGAGCTTAAGCTGTCTGATCGTATCATTAAGCGCACTCTTGTCGACAAAATCCTGGCGTGCAACTATTATCATACCATCGCAGTGACTTGAGAGGATAAGCGCATCTGAAACGGCGCCCACAGGCGGGAGGTCAATGATTATGTACTGATATGATTTCTTAAGAGTTTCGAGAAGGACTTCCATTCTTTTGGAAGAAAGAAGTTCCGACGGGTTCGGAGGAAGGTCTCCGCAGCTGATGATCGAAAGATTGCCGACCATCTTGCTGTGCTGGATCAGATTCTCACCGTTGTTCTCACCGACAAGAATATTGCTGAGGCCGGGGCTTAAATTGATCTCCAGCTTTTTTGCCACCTGGGACATACGCATATCGGCATCTATGAGAAGAACTTTCTTTCCTGCCTGATGCATATCATACGCAAGGTTGACCGCTGTCGTACTTTTGCCTTCGTGCGCCATGGAACTTGTAACGCCGATAACACGGCAGCTGTTCCCTTTATCCGCAAAGCTGAACACAACATTTGCGCGAAGTCTTTTATGCGCTTCTGCTACTACGAAAGGACGATTATCGCCTATCGTGAACTCGAAATCTTCTTCGAGCGGCTTGTTGTTTTTTCTATTGAATATTCCCATAAACTCTACTGCTCCTTAGGAACTTGGTTATGGTAATAATAACCGTATTTCTTATACCCGTATCCTTTTGAGCCGTTGCCTTTGGCATCAGGAATGACCGCGAGAACGGGAATGCTGCTGTATTTCTGATTGAGATATTCTTCATCACGGACAGTCGTATCCATAAGATCTATTATTATGATGACTGCCGCCGCGCCGACCAGTCCCAAAAGAAGTCCTACCATTGCATATGTTCTGTAGTTAGGGCCTGAACGGCTTCCCTGCACGGGATAGTCCACTACCCTTACAGAACTGCCGGCAACTATCTCGGAAATGCGTTCCGGAAGAATGTCGAGAATGGTATCTGCAAGGTGTTTTGCCTCTGCCGGATCGTTTGAAGTAACAGTTACACTGAATATTTCTGTACTGTCAACTGATTTGGCATCTACCATTTTATAGAGCTCTTCATATGTATAGTCCGTGCCTGCAGCCTCATTTACTCTTTCCAGAGTTACACGGCTTCTCATAATGACGATATATGTGTCAAGAAGACTTTTCGCGGCTGACAGCTCTGACAGCGAAACACTGAATGAACTACCGAGACTTACCGTCGAGTTGTTTACGTAAAGCATGAAGCTTGACTCATATTTGGCTTTAATAAAGAAGTATGCGTACGAAAACGCTAGTGCTGCTACCAGGATCATAGCCAAAATAATGATCCAAATTCTGTGCCAGAGGAGCTTCGCTATCCGCAGAAGGTCGATCTCTGTCTCTTCTATCCTGTTTTGTCCGTTCATGAAATTTCCCTCAATCATTTAGTGTTAGGGCCCCGGAACTGGGGGAATTATTCAGCAATTTTTCTGTACGATTAGTTACTGATACGTAGTTTATTATATAATATTGAGAAAATAAAGTCAATATAAAGCTAACTGACATATAACCATAAATATGCAGGCCTGTTTGCTGTTTTTGGTCAATAATTCCAAAAAACAAAAGTTTTTTTATACAGATTGCATTTTCTACATTTGTTATTATTTTTGCCTCAGGCAATAGCGTTAAAATAGTCTTTTTCTCAAGTGTATTATGAATATATACCGCTTCCATATTTGATCCTCTGCATTGAAGGAGAAATTGTTTCCCTGCAAAAGATCAGATAAATAAGTTTTTCTCCTTGACAAATCTTTTATCTCATGTTAGAATACTCGAGTACTTCGGGGTGTGGCTCAGTTCGGTAGAGCGCTTGGTTCGGGACCAAGAGGCCGCTGGTTCAAATCCAGTCACTCCGATTAACTGGTATGAGTCCGCAATTTGAACCCCAAAGTCCGAATTGCGGACTTTTTATTTTTCCGAACAACCTTAAACAGCAGGTTTACGGCTGTTTTCGTTTTGGAAAGATTTTGCTGTTAAGGTCACAAGTCCGAAATTTTCAGAACAAAAGTCGAAAAAGTACGCGATTTGAACCTTTGTTTCCAAT
>CACXBN010000121.1 GCA_902765885.1 uncultured Ruminococcus sp.
GAACACGCCCCGGCGAGTCATCGGAAGGAAAATGGAAATGTCGGGCAGGCGCAGGCTGAGAGAACGGGACGAAAACTGCATATGAGAGCGCAAAGAAAACGGCAAATCCGAAAGGAAGCGCGGATCTGCCGTTTTAAAGTATTATGAATATCTGGAAATGAGCTCTTTGTAATAGTAGAAGGAATCTTTCGGAATTCTCTTGAGAGTGTCGAAGTTTACATAAACGAGCCCGAATCTGGGACCAAACCCGAGCTCCCACTCAAGATTGTCCATGAACGACCAGTAGAAATATCCCCTCACATCCACCCCGTCGTCTTTTGCCCTGAGAAGTTCCCTTGTGTATCTTTCTATGAAATCTGCCCTTTCCGCATCATGTATCTTTCCGTCAAGGCATACGACATCCGGATGGGTGAGACCGTTTTCCGTGATGATTACCGGCTTTCCGTATCTTTCGTATAGGAATTTCGGCCCCCAGTACAAAGCCTCGGGAACTATTCCCCACTCAAGCATATTGCATACCGGGTTTCCGCCTTTGATCCTGAAGGAGTCTGCCCCGTCTTTTATAAGCACATTGGCGCTGTATATATTCTGAAAACAGTAATCTATCGGGGATGATATGAGCTTCAGATCCTCCTTTGTTATCTCGGGGAGAACATTTTTATAATAGTCATAATATTTCCGAGGATAGTCGCCCAGGAAAACCGGGTCTGCGTAAAGCGCCAGATTTCCGGTAAGGTCACCCTCCCTCATATCAAAATATCCGCGTCTTGCCTCCTCGATCAGCTCGGGGTCTTTGCCTTCGGGACAGAATGGACCGCTGCAGGGAGCAAATCCGATTTTTGAATCTTTTACGGTCTCCCTCAGTGCTTTAACGGCCATCCCGTGAGCTTTGAGAAGATTGTGAACCGCAAGAAGCCTGTTTTTCAGGGAATACTCCATTCCGGGCGCATTGGTGGCTCCGGGACTCATTCCTTCGATCACGTTGGTGGGTTCGTTTATTGTGATGAAATTTTTGACTCTGTCGCCGAATCTTTCGCCGATAACTCTGGCATATTCGTAAAACCATTCGGGGGATTCGGGATTAAGCCATCCGCCGAGGTCAAAGAGCTTTTTGGGATAGTCCCAGTGATACAGAGTCAGAAAAGGCTCGATTCCGTAAGACAGCATCTCATCTATCAGGTCATTGTAGAAAGCGATCCCCTTTTCGTTAACGTTTCCTTTGCCGTCGGGCATGATCCTTGTCCATGACACGGAAAACCTGTATGCATTGACACCGAGTTCCGCCATAAGCTTTATGTCTTCACGGTATCTGTGATAATGATCACAGGCGATGTCGCCCGTGTCACCTCTGCGGGTTTTCCCGGGGGTATGTGTCATTTCATCCCATATTGAGGGACCTTTTCCGTCCTCACCTGCGGCGCCTTCTACCTGAAATGCCGCTGTAGCTACACCCCACATGAATTTATTATTAAGAATATTGCTCATTTATAACCTCTCTTATTCGCCCTTGACGTTCTCCCGCCCGGAATTCTGTTATAGTTTATGGTATTAACGCGCTCTTTGCGGTGCTTTTTTTGCATCCCTTTGGTCCGATTATATTTATTGCTAATGCGTGTATAGAGTTCCTGATCCATGAGTCTTTTATGTGTTTCATTGTCTCAGCTCATGAAAATTATACCATATAGTTAAACTCACACCAATATCTGCTTAAACTTTTTTCGGCCGTTTTATTGAACTTTTTTCGTATTGCCTTTCAAGCCAGGTCAGGGATATTGCCGTGCTGTACAGGTGCCGAACGATGGGATAATTATTTTGATTATAATATTCATTTGGAAATGTTTGTATGGTATAATTGTTTCGCAAACAAACGTAAGGAGAAATAATAAATGGGCTTTTCGGAATTGCTTAACAAAAAGAGAAAAGTACTGAAAGCTTTGGTTGAAGAACTCGGAAAAACATTCCCGTATGTCAGTGTTCTGGGAACGGATGTCAGAGCGTCAGTATACAGAGCGGATAAAAAAAGCGCCGTTGCAAGAGATGGCAGCGGAGAAAACGGATATGTTGTCAAAATGCATGACGGCAGAGCGTTTTTTGAGTATTCCTTAGACAGGATAGAAGACGGTGCTGATATACCTACCCTCGCGTCTCATATTATAAAATCAGTCGGGATAGACGATTCTCTTCGTGAGAGGATGATTAAGACCACCGAGGTCAGAGACGAGCCGCTCATAAAAGATTTCGCCAGAGAAAACGATTTTGACGATTATGATGACGAAAGACTGCTTGGAGAATGCAGGGAGCTTTCAAAGGAGATCTGCGGTAAAGACGATAAAGTGCTCAATGCAATAGCCATTATACAGTATTTTACCGTTTCGAAAATATTTGTTTCCAAAAACAGGTGCCTGACACAATACTACGGGTGGGCGAACGGCATACTGATGGCTGTATACAACGACGGCAGAGTGGCTCAGGCAAGACTTGTCGAAGGTGAAGGCAACCTCGGAGAGATCCTCTCCAAACTCAAAAAAGATGTAGACCCGGTAATAGATCTTGCAAGACATCTTGTAAAGGCACAGCCTATAAAGCCGGGAATCTACGATGTTATTACAGACCCGTCAATTACCGGCCTTATAGCGCATGAAGCGTTCGGACACGGGGTCGAAATGGACCAGTTTGTAAAAGACAGAGCGCTAGCCAAGAACTGTGTGGGAGAATACGTGGCCTCCCCCATTTCAAACATGAGAGACGGTGCCGCATCAGCGTACAGCGTCGCTTCTTATTTCTTTGATGATGACGGTGTGCTTGCACATGATACCCGGATCATTGAAAACGGTATTCTGAAGAGAGGACTCTCGGATCTTGTTTCGGCAACACAGCTGGGAACAGAGCCTACCGGAAACGGCAGACGGGACAATTTCAGAAGAAAAGCATATTCCAGAATGACAAACACATTCTTCGAAAAAGGGAACGACAAACTTGAAGACATGATCGCTTC
>CACXBN010000122.1 GCA_902765885.1 uncultured Ruminococcus sp.
TACAACCCTGCCGTAAGGCTGAAGGGAGTCGGAGTCCTTTGTTCGCACAATAAGATACATGATTCGGCTCACTGTGCAATACTGTTTTTCGGAAACAATCACATAATGGAATACAATGAAATATATGAAGTGTGCAGGAACGCCGAAGACTCGTCAGCAATATATGCCGGACGTGACTATACTATTGCCGGAAACATAATTAGATACAACTACTTCCATGATATGACCAGTGAAGCGGAAAACACTATAGGAATTTTCGGATTCTACTGCGATGACAACCTCGGACCTGTTACATGTGAGCATAATATTTTTGTCCGCTGTCAGTCCGCCCTTCTGTTCCATGGCGGTCATGACGCAGTGTTCCGTCAAAACATCATAGCAAAAGCCTGTCCGAAGTCCGTTTATTCAATGAGATTTCACAGATTCTTCTACTGGAGAGACCTCCTTCCCGGAGCCACTCACGACAGGTACATGAAAGAAGTGTCGTGGAATAATGAAACCTGGAAGAAGGCATACCCGCATCTGGCAGAATACCTGACATGGGATCCCGAAGAAGAACAGCCCATTCCCCATTATGCAGATATCTCAGAAAATGTTATAATCGAGCATAAACCGATAGACATCAATTTCAAATGGGATGAGGAAAGGCTTCACAACAGGATCGAAGGCAATATTACGATAGACAAAATGCCTACCGAAGACCTCTCAAAGCTGTGTGAAGAAGTCATTCCCTCGATGGTTGAAGGCTTTGAGCCAATACCATTCGGAGAGATAGGTATCCGTAAATCCGGCAGGCATTTTTAAAACATCAACAAAACAAAATGACTTTCGGCATTTCCTTTTTCTGGAAACTGCCGGAAGTCATTTTTTCTTATTTTTTGAAAGACAGCTTACTAGCCTGCCCTGACTCTGACCGTATGTCAGTCAATGAGACTGTTTTCGGTTTCTGGGTCAAAGAAATACATAGCCTTGCCATGGAAAGTGATATAAATCTCTGCCCCGTTTCTGAATCCTGCTCTCTCTTCGGGAGTAAGATCGACAGTCGGAGTACGGACTATAAGCTTATCGCCGTTTACATCAGTCACATGCAAATGCAGTTCACTGCCCATCATTTCATTGACCTCAAGTCTGCATGCCATATTATTCGGAGCTTTTTCCTTGCAGATCGTAACATGTTCAGGTCTGATTCCAAGTGTTATCTTTCCGCTTTGCACATTGTTGGCTTCAAGTCTTGAGCAATGATTGATATCTATCTGCATCACGGCATCATTTACCACAACGCAGTAGTCGCTCGGCCCTTTTCTTAAAAGCTGGGCTTCCATAATATTCATTTTGGGAGCACCGATAAACTCAGCCACAAACAGATTCTTCGGGTTTTCAAACACTTCTGTAGGTGTTCCGACCTGCTGAATGAATCCGTCTTTCATAATGACTATCCTGTCGCCGAGAGTCATGGCTTCAGTCTGGTCATGAGTTACATAAATGAATGTGGTATCAAGCTTCTGTCTCAGAAGTATGATTTCAGCTCTCATTGCGTTCCTTAGTTTTGCGTCAAGGTTTGAAAGCGGTTCATCCATAAGGAAGACTTTCGAATCCCTGACCATTGCACGTCCTATCGCAACCCTTTGTCTCTGGCCGCCTGACAGAGCCCTCGGCTTTCTCAGAAGGTATTCGGTAATTCCGAGTATTTCAGCAGCCTTGGTAACTCTTTCGTAAACCTCTTCCTGTGGTACGTGCTTGAGCCTGAGGCTGAACGCCATATTCTCAAAAACAGTAAGATGAGGATAGAGAGCATAGTTCTGGAACACCATGGCTATGTTTCTGTCCTTGGGCTGAAGGTCGTTAACCACTTCACCGTCTATTTCGATGGTACCATCGGATATCTCTTCGAGTCCCGCAATCATGCGGAGAGTCGTGGATTTTCCGCATCCTGAAGGTCCGACGAACACCACAAATTCCTTGTCTGCGATATCAAGATTGAAATCATGTACCGCTACAACATTATTATCATAAACTTTCTTTACATTTGTAAGTTTTACTGTTGCCATCTTTCTTCCCTTATCCTTTCACAGCGCCGCCGGTAACGCCTTCAACATAATATCTCTGAAGAATCATAAACAGGATGGTTATGGGGAGTGCTACAAGGACACCGCCCGCACAGAACATTGTGTACTGTGTTCCGACTGATGTTTTTGTTGTCCAGCTCCACAAACCGACTGCCACGTTATATCCGGCACTAGATCCATGTGCAATATATCTTGCAAAGATGAAGTCTCCCCAGGGAGCCATAAATGCTGACAGAATGGTGTAGATCACAATCGGTTTCGCGAGCGGCATTATGACCTTGCGGAACACCTGGAATCGTGTTGCTCCGTCCATTCTTGCAGCTTCATCAAGTGATTTCGGTATGGTGTCGAAATATCCCTTGGACACGTAATATCCCATACCGGACGATGCGCAGTAAACAAGGATAAGTCCCGGCACGGCATTCGGTCCCGTCAGTCCCATTCCGCTGAGCACCTTATACAGAACTATAAGGGTGAGAAATCCCGGGAACATTCCGAGAACCAGCATGAAGTTCATAAGAAATCTTCTGCCTTTGAATCTCAGTCTTGAAAGTGTGTAACTCATGCACAGCACGATAATGGTCTGAAGCACTGCCGTAACGACCGCTATCAGAAGCGTGTTGCCGTACCATTTAAGAAAATCGGTCTGAGTCAGCAGTCTGACATAATTGTCAAACCCCCACTGCTTTGGAACCACATATCCCGCCATTCCCTGTGTTTCACAGCGGAACGATTCGAGAAGAATGAAAACAAAAGGAATGATCCATATGATCACGATCACCACAAGAAGGATATATATAAGCGTATTGCTTATCTTTCCTTTCGTGGACATTCCCATATGCCTTTTCTGAGGAAGTGTTTCTGCATTCTTTTTCATCACTGGAAGTCCTCCTCGTTTCTGGTTGAAGGCATTACGTTATATACGATTACGGAAAGAACCGCAATCACGATAAATATCATGATTCCTATCACTGCAGCGAGCTTATAGTTGCTCTCCGCTCCCGTAGTAATATTGAACAGCCAAGTAATAAGCAAGTCAGTAGATCCGGCTGACCCTCCGCTCGTAAGCAGCTTGGGATTGTTCGGACCTCCTCCTGTAAGAAGGTATATAACGTTGAAGTTGTTGATGTTTCCGATGAAACTTGTAAGAAGATACGGTCCTGTTACGAACAGCATATACGGAAGAGTTATTCTGGTATACTGCTGCCACACATTCGCTCCGTCAATACGCGATGATTCGTAAAGGTCCTGAGGAATATTCATGAGAATACCCGTTGCTATCAGCATCAGATACGGAATGCCTATCCAGATATTTACGATAATTACGGTGAATCTGGCAAGTATGGGATCGGTCCAGAACGGTATGGGCTGTGTTATCCACCCCATATCCATTAAGAATCCGTTCACAAGACCGTTGTCCGAGAACATTTTTGATACATACAAAAGTGATACAAACTGAGGAATTGCAATGGTAAGAACAAGGAATCCTCTCCATATCTTTTTGAGCTTGATTCCCTTCTTATTGATCAGTATGGCCACGAGCATTCCGAGAAAATAGTTAGTAAACGTTGCGAAGAATGCCCACATCAAAGTCCAGGCAAGGATCTCACCGAATGCGGCTGACAAATTGCTGCTTCCGGAATTCCAGGAAAGCAGTTCGTTGAAGTTGTCGAGTCCCACCCATGTAAACAGGTTGCTGTAGCCGTCATGAGCAGCATCATAGTTTGTAAACGACACCAGAACCATGAAGATAATGGGAATTACCGTAAAGACTATGATACCGGTAAGTGGGAGTGCCAGCATTGTTTTGTGGAACTGGTCGTCAAGAAGTGACTTCAAGTCATCTTTACCGCTTTTAACCTTCTTGCCGGAGCGAGTGATTTGATCGAGCAGTTTATTCTGCTTGACGTTAAGTCTCCATGTATATATGAATGCTATAATGAACAAAATGGTAAGGAGACCATAAAGAAGGAGCTTGAAAGAGTCGTCTCCCGATACCTGAACAAAAACGTCCTTGGCTTCATCATATTCCATGTGCATTCCTTCGGAACCGAGAGTTCCGAATTTCGATAGCCAATGCCCGCCTGCCACTATCATGTATACGATGAATACAACTTCAAAAAGGAAAAACAGTATTCCCCTTAATATTTGTCCTCTTGCTATGCTTCCGAATCCCATTATGAGATATGAAACTTTAGTCTGCCATGTACCATCGCGGAATGTGGTCCAGATATCGACAGCCTCATTTTTGATAGCCAGTCCGAATTTCTTGATAACATTCCAGAGTCTCTTGAAGAAATTAATCACTGCCTGTGGTACGCTGTGCAGGAAAAAACGTTTCAACTTATACAGAAATTTTCCAAAGCGACTTAGTCGCAGATATTCAAGATCTGTCAGTTGTTTCATAAATTAACCTGTCTCCTCGGCTGAGAGCCGCTTAAGATTTTTATGATAAAAACAGGTCGCGGCAAAATGCCGCAACCTGTCCCGATAATTTTTATGATTTTATTGAGCGGCTACAGTGATTTCGTTTGTAGCTTCAGTGAATGTTACGGTATACGTGCCTGGTGCAAGGAATA
>CACXBN010000123.1 GCA_902765885.1 uncultured Ruminococcus sp.
CAGGGGAGTGAGAGATTTAAAGCCTATGAACGTTTCTTCGAAGACAAGGGCGTCAAAATCATTTATTTCCCCTATACAAAGACAACCAGCAGCACACAAATCCGAGACGCTATCATGAAAAGAAATACAGCTTCTCACGATGACTAAAATCGTATTGGAACATTAAATAACAAGAAGGATAAAAGAATGGGTCTTGAATATGTCGTTTCGGAAGAAACGAAAAAGCTTTGGGCGGTAGAACTCAGCCTGTTCGAGAAGTTCGAAGAGATCTGCAAAAAATGGAATCTGACTTACTATGCAGCCGATGGAACCCTGTTAGGTGCAGCCCGCCACAAAGGCTTTATTCCCTGGGACGATGACATGGACTTTTGGATGCTATGGCCGGATTATAAAAAGCTTATGGAGGTCGCGCCGAAGGAATGTGGTTTTCCCTTCGTTTTTCAAGGAATCTATTCAGATCCGTATTCCATGGTTGTTGCCAGCAGACTGAGAAGAAGCGATACGACCGGGTTTACAAAATGGGAGTATGAAAACATAGGACCTGAACATGATCTGGGGGTCTTCATCGATATCTTTCCGCTTTTTTATGTTCCGGATTCCGAGGAGGAACGTGAAGAGCAAAAAGAAAAAGTTATGCATCTGTGGAGATGCATTCACGGGCACGATGCACTTTTTCTGCAGAAAAAAGGAAAAATCATAAACGAAAAATATGTAGACTTTATCCCTGAATATCTCGAGCTGTGCAAAGAACGAGAAATCAGAGATGTCGACAACTTGGATATTACATGGCTGAAAGAGGAGTATCTTGAAGCATGCGCGGGAATGGGAACAAAAACGAGCGCTGTTGGCGTGACCGCAACAAGATGTCATGACCCTCACATGATGTGGGATCTGGAATGGTTCGAGCATGCTGTTAAACTGCCTTTTGAAAACACGACAATCAATTGCCCGGGTGAATATGAAAAAGTTTTAGAAAGAGAATACGGCGACTGGCGAACACCAGTCATGGGCAGCTCGGAGCACGAAATGTTTGCTGTGGATACGGATACGCCGTGGAAGCGTTATCTTGAGAATCTGAAATAATTTTTTAGCATGTACCGTTTTCAGGGTATGCTATAAACAACAGGCATAGGGAACCTCGGAGAAGTTCCCTATGCCTGTTGTTATAATAAGATAAAGTTTTTTGTTAGAATTGATGTTCGAGGTATTATGCTCTTTTTTTAGGTTTTTTCTTTTTCAACTCGACAAAACCGAGAACGTTAACGGCAGCATACTCCAGCTGAGACATGCATTGCGCAAGCTGATTTCGGGTACACCCTTCACTCCTATAAGTGACAAGCATTCCTTCAAGTTTTTTCCCGACAGAGGCAGCGTCAATATTTGCACCGATCGGCTCGAGATCAAAAAGAACAAAATCATAATCCGCCTTGATTTTATCAAGAAGCGGGATAAATTTTCGACTGTTCAATAGTTCGGATGCATCTTCTGCGGCGAGTCCTGCAGGCAAGATCGAAAGTGATACGCCGTCTTCTATAGTCTGAATAAAAGAGCTATCATACTTGTTCTGGCGGATCAGATCACTTAAACCTGCGGCTGAATCGTTCTTCGTTATACTGGAAAGTGTATGATTTCGCAAATCCGCGTCAACAATCAGGACGCGATCGCCCAATTCAGATAAAGCTTTTGCCAAACCGAAGAAAATCTCCGATTTTTCGGGATCGGGATGAACGGCAGTAAAACCGATCGTTTTGCATCCCTCTTTTTCTGGCAAAGCTAGAAGAAGGTTCGCGCGTAGACGTTTTGCCGCACTGATATCATGAGAGGAAAGATAAGAACTCAGGATCTTCGTTTTAGGATACAAGCGCTTGATTTCGTTTGTAAAAACACGATTGTTGCCGGAATATTCTTTTATGACAAATATGACAGCAAAAAGGACGAGCATTGCAGCAGCGGAGATGATCGCATTCATGACGGGCTTTTTCGTATCCGAGCCGCCGGAAGATTGTGTACTGACAGAACCGCTGTTAATTACATGAATAATGGAAGTGGGATTCAAGTCCGTAATGATTGGCGGAAGATATGCAGCAAATGCCTGTGCTACATGAAGTGCTTCTGCTTCATCAGAACTCTGAACTATCACGGTAAAGGCAAGCGCCTTTGTATTTTCCTGCCTGGCAGAAACCATCCGTGATAGTTCGCTGACAGAGAATGGAAGATCAGCTTGCTCAATTACAGCTTCTAATACAGCCGGGGAAGTCGCGAGGTAGCACAGAGTATCGACGGAATTGAGGGCTGAGGATGAGTTGGATACTACAGCCGAAGTGGTTTCGTCATTTTCAGTGAAGCTTTCAGAATGCGAAACATTGGGTCTGGCGAAAAATGTGGCTTTTCCGACATTTGTAGTTACAACAGGCGTACGAAAATAAAAAAAGGAAGCAGCAGAGACCAGGAGCGCTATGAGTATAATAAAAGGAAGGCGTCTCCAAAGATAAACGAATAATTTCGCCAGATTCAATTCAAAATCATTTTTTTCGTTCATATATCCTCCTGAATCAGATACGCATTTAACAAAAATGCTTGAGGTTTCGTTTGAAATGCATTACGTATGTTGGAATGGCTCGCAGTTAGATTCGATTATATGCTCATATGTTTGGTCGCTTTTAAATTGCAGCTTATATCTTGCCTTTTATTTTTACCATAGATTTATATTCTTTTCAACTCTTTTGTTTTAAAAGCTCATGAACCCGATTTAAGGAATTAGTTGTACTTTTCTGAAGTCGAAAAGAGATAACAATTGATGTCAAACGCTTGAAAAAACCTAATCTCAATATTATACTGTTTGCATATGCACAAATTAATCAACGTATGGACCAAGCCTTTTGATAAAAGGCGAATACATCAAAAAGGTGATACCATGAAGGACAGCAAAAACCTTTACACAAGATGCTTCTCAGAATACAAATTGAGTGACGAGGATTTAAAAAAGCTGCAAAATGAACTGTTAGGGATCCTCGTGGACATCAAGACGGTCTGTGACAAGTACCAGATCGATTACATGCTCTGCGGTGGGACGATGCTTGGCGCAATCAGACACAAAGGCTTTATCCCATGGGATGATGATGTGGATCTCATGATGCTGCGAAGCGAGTTTTCTAAATTTAAAAAGGTTTTTTTAGAAGAGTTTCCCGATCGTTATGAAATCGCCGAGCCGCTGAAAACTCCACGATATTACAGCAAAATGGTAAAAGTCTTCAAAAAGGGAACGACCTATGTCGAGATCCCGACGGCGGGAGTCGGCGGTCCTGATATGTTTTTTGCCGACATATTTTTGCTTGAGAATATACCGGCGCCCGGATGGAAACGCTCGCTTAGAACGTTCGTTTATAATATTGCTTTTAAAGCCGCCAGCGTCTGCCTGGATTATAAATATCCGTCACCTCCCATCATGGAAAAGTGCAAGACCGACCGTGAATTAAAGCAATACTATACATTTCGAAGATGTGCTGGATTTGCTTTTTCCATCTTCGGTAGAATTGAGTCATATTTAAAGATTTGTGAAAACATCTCGAACCTGAAAGAGGAAACAAACTGGCTTGGAATAACATCTGCCAGTGGTTATCTGGACGATCTCTATCCGAGGGAGCTGCTTACTCATTTTACCGATGCCGAATTTTGCGGATACATGATGAAGGTACCGAAAGAGTATGAAAAATACTTAAAAGCCGATTTTGGCGACTATATGCAGATTCCGCCTCCAGAAAAAAGGGAAGTCCACAGCGCCTATAAGATCGAGTTCTCAGAATAAAGAATGCCTCGCCGCAATATGCGGCGAGGCATTCTTAGATAATAATACCGGGCAGCCGATGTTGGCTGATTCTGCCAAGAATCATTACCTCGGTGCGTTTTCGAGCTGTTCATCCGTGATCAGCTCATTGTTGAGGATCGTATGGAATAGCTCTTTTGCGAAATCAACAGAGCGTGAATTCGGGAAGATGAAGTAA
>CACXBN010000124.1 GCA_902765885.1 uncultured Ruminococcus sp.
GGACTTAATATCGACCAGATCGAGTATGCAGCCGAAATAGCGATGGAACACAATCTGGGACTGACCTGTGACCCCGTCAAAGGTCTCGTGCAGATCCCGTGCATAGAGAGAAACGCAGTCGCGGCAATGCGTGCCATAAGTTCAGTAAATCTTTCCCGTTTTCTTTATTCAACAAGGAAGATCTCATTTGACGAAGTCGTCGCAACGATGTACCGCACCGGAAAAGATATGGATGAAAAATACAGAGAGACCTCACACGGAGGTCTTGCGCAGATATATTACGGCAATCTTTCATAACTGAATACTAACTTCCCCTTTTCATGCTCCCTCCGGGAGAACGATTCGCATCAGTTCCTTTTAAAATCAAAATGCAGATTAATGCTGTCATAAAAAGTTCACAAGAGGTCTATATAAAAAAATCGCTTGATATCATAGAACTTGATAATACCTTCCCTTTTCAAAGCCTTCTGATGTCGAGACAATAAGCATATCTTTAAAAGGAAAACGCTGCAGAACGGCATCGATGTCATTCTGCAGCGTTTTATTATTTTCAGCTGTCAATTTTAACCGCAGTTTCGGAATTCAGTTTTCCGTCGGTTATTTTAACCTTTATTTCACTGCCGTTCCCTGCTCTTACTATAAGCAAGGCTTCACCGTAATAAGTATCAGATTCATTGTCGAGATAACTCTGTTCATAGAAAGGACATGCAGATCCGAATGCTTCAAGCTTGCCTCCTTCGACTTCTGCTTTTATTATTCCCCTTTCCACAGGTTTTGTGGTTCCATCCTTGTCTGTGTATCTGATCCTGATGAATGAGAGATGATCCGGCTTTACGCTATTTTCTTCTGCCTCTGTCATGATGACGGTTTCTTTTCCGGCTGTTTTGAGTGTGTTTCTTCCGATTTCTTTCTCATTTTCATCATATGCCACTGCGGTAAGAGTTCCGTTTTCATACGGCACCTTGAACCTGAACAGGCAGTCTTTTTTGAATTGTTTTCTGCCAACGGATTTTTCGTTAAGGAAAAGTTCAACCGACGAGGCTCTTGCATAAACCTCCACCACTGCAGCTTTGCCTTCATAACCTCTCCAGGACCAGGACGGCATGGCGTTTGTCATTTTCCACGCTGAAGGACTGTGCTTTCCATCGTGGCATATTGGTCTGACAGCGATGTACGGGCCTTTTTCACGTTCCAGAGCTACTTTGGTATAAAGCGCTTCTCCCAGCGGTTTCCCGGTAAGATCTATTCTTCCGCTTCCTGCTGATATCCAACCGAGTCCTGCATTCATGTTCTTTGCATAATCGGAATATTCCCAGGACCCTACCATGACTTCTCCCAGATAATCTATTCCTGCCCATACAAAGTCGCCGATAAGTCTCGGATTGTTTTTGGCGAGTTCCCAGAATTTATATGCGTCTGAACAGAATGTTTCAGATCCGAGAATGATTCTGTCCGGGTATTTTTTCAGATCCTTTTTATATCTTTTCTCACCGTAATTGTATCCGGCAATATCCATATTTGCAAAAGACTCGCGTGTCGTAACATCACTGCCGTGCAGTGTAGCTCCGATCTTCATGAAGTCAGCGCCAAGGAGTCCGGCCATATCGTTGAAGAACTTGCTTCCCGTGCTGCTTTCTTTTGCCTTTTTCCCTTCGGCCTTTGCCTTCACCGCGCGTTCTGCTTCCTTTTTGGCTTTTTCATCGGAATACTGTCCGAAGCCGATATGATTCAGAAAATTGAAGAATATATTGACGCCGCATGTTACAGGCCTTGTCGAGTCGAGGTGATGAAGATATTCGGTCATATCCTTGGCCAGCTTGATTCCCTTGGGCTGAGCTGTTTCAGCTACCTCGTTTCCTGTTGAGTAAAGAATGACACACGGATGGTTGAAATCTTTGTCAACCATATCTGCCATATCCTTTTTCCACCAGTCAAAGAAAAAGTCAACATAGTCGTACATTGTCTTATGGATATACCAGTGGTCGATATATTCGTCCATTACCATAATTCCAAAGCGGTCGCATATTTCAAGCGCAGTTTTGGAACATGGGTTGTGTGCACTTCTTATGGCATTGTATCCGTTTTCCTTAAGTATTCTCAGTCTGCGTTCGAGTGCATCGGGATCGCAGGCAGCGCCAATAATGCCGTTATCATGATGAATGCAGACGCCGCGCAGGATTTCTCTCTTTCCGTTGATCAGAAATCCTTCTTTTCCCCAGGCGATAGTACGGAAACCGAATTTTTCCGAATATTCGTCTTCCTTGTATTTTACAACACAAGTGTAAATTTTCGGGTTGTCCGCAGACCACAGTTCCGCTTCAGGCACGGAAAGCTTGAAAGTCCTGTTTTCGCCTTCTGTCTCTGCGATCACTTTATCACCGTCAAGTATCTTGATTCCGACACATCCTTCTCCCGAAGTCTTTATATTCACTTCTACCGTCGGAGGATCAATCGTGGTAGTTTTGATTTTCAACCCGTTAAGTTCTATATAATCTTTGGGACCGGTCCATATCTGAACTGGCCTGTAAATGCCGGCTCCCGAATACCATCTGGAATTGGGCTGGTCGGCATTGAAAGCGCGCACTTCGATTTTGTTTTCTCCCGGTTCAAAGTAATTGTCACAGTCAACATAAAAATTTGTATATCCATACGGCCTGAACATTGCTTTCTGGTCGTTTATATAAACTTCAGCCTTGCGGTATACACCTTCGAATTCCAGAACAATATGATTTTCCAGATCTTTTTCCGAGATGTTTATTGTTTTGGTATATGAATAATCCCGTCCTTCAAACCAGGCGACATTCAGTCCGCCTGTGGCCTGATGTGTTCTTGGCTCCCTCAGCATTGCATCGTCGGGAATTCTGACTGACATCGGTTCCTCATCCGTGCCAAGGTGTTTGCAATACCAGCCGTCATTAAATGATAGTTTCTTCATATCGTCACCTGTGAATATAATTATTTGCAGGCAGCAGCCCGTTTGAGCCGCTGCCTGCAGTATTAAACAATCTTATGCTTTTCTTTTTTTGGCAAAGCACGCCACTATAGCCGCAATGATCGCTACGAGATTTATTACGGCAAGGGTGATATTAAGACCTGCTAGTTCGGGTATACCGGACATACGGATTCCGTTTATGGATTCAGCAATATTCCATATACCGTCTGCAAGGACTTTAACAAATACGAACGCCAGCAGTGCTGCGCCTATTATACCTACATAATCAGTCCAGACTTTATCGCCGAGGCACAGGAGGATTTCACAAACGATTCCGGCTACCATAGCGACTATAACCCATGTGTCAACGATTCCGCCCTGTGATTTATAGACAAACATAATGACCAAGCATACCAATGCAAGAACTGCGGATAATGCAGCAGCCCAGAAACCTACGCTTTTATTTTTCATGATGCTTTCCTCCTCTGTTAGTCTTCTTTTTTCTTGGACAGTTTGGAAACTGTCGTCATGATCAGTCCTAAGCCTGTCAGTACTGCAGAGCCGATCAGGATACCCTGAATAGCTGTCTGCCACCAAGGTGTAATATGTTCAACAACTGCTGTTGATGACATGCCGTTTATGATTCCGGAACGGCTAATCGCATATTCCCAGCTGATAGCAGCTTCCTTAAGGAGATTAAGGAGATGTCCGTCGTCTGTATCTTTTGCATACTGAAGAACATAATTACCATGTCCGCCGACACCGTCAAGACACCATTCCTGTGTTCCTGCGGATAAAACTTCAAGCGCATGGTTGCGGAATCCGCCGTCAACATACTCACCGAAGCAAGGTGCAGCATCTGTATCTATAGCGCCTTTCCAGTTCCACTCATTGCGGAGAACATGTGTATTGAGAGCATAGCTTGAACTTGTCCATTTGAGTCCGAGTCTTTCGAAAGACTGCATGATACCGCCAGCGTTAGCTTCGCGAACGCCGCCTTCAAATGCACGGAGGTCACCTTCACGGAAGGCCTGTTCATTGAAGAAACAAACAACACCGTCACGGTAGAATTCCTGGTCATTGCCGACAAAGTGTTTTGGA